>CAZNXL010000188.1:0-4274 GCA_964577075.1 uncultured Dorea sp.
ATCAATAAAGCGAAAAAGTCCGGCGGTCGGGTGATCTGTGTGGGAACGACGAGCTGCCGGACTATTGAATCTGCGGCGGACGAGAATGGACATCTGGAGGCAGGAAGCGGATGGACGGACATATTCATCTATCCGGGATACCAGTTCAAAGCGCTGGATGCTCTGATCACGAACTTCCACCTGCCGGAGTCAACATTAATCATGCTCGTGTCGGCATTGGCAGGAAGAGAGAATGTGCTTTCTGCTTATGAGGAAGCGGTGAAAGAAAAGTACCGGTTTTTCACATTCGGGGATGCGATGTTTATAAGCTGATCTCAGATAAGATGATAAAATATACATTGATTTCATGCAAGTAGTAAAGTCAGAAGGTTAAAATGAGAAAAGAAAAGTTAAGACAGGGCTATACCACCGGAACATGTGCGCAGGCGGCGGTTAAAGCCGCTATGCAGATCCTGTTCGGATTAGAAAATGCGGAGGAGCTTCCATCTGTACAGGCAGAGCTTCCGAAGGGGAAATGGCTGGAACTAAAGATACTGGATATTCAGACGGAGTATAAGAGCGGGCAGACTCTGCCTGTTTCGGTATCCTGTGCTGTAAAAAAAGACAGTGGAGATGATCCGGATATTACGAATGGGATACTTGTATACGGCAAAGTAACAAGAATTGACAGCGGCGGCTCAGGACGCCTGATCACAGTGGATGGAGGCGTTGGTGTGGGCAGGATCACGAAGCCCGGATTAGAACAGCCTGTAGGCGCGGCAGCGATTAACAGCGTGCCGCGCCGGATGATAACAAGAGAGATTGAAGCTATCTGTGAAGAGGTCGGTTATATGCAGGAGATTAAGGCTGTGATATCCATTCCGGGCGGAGAAGAGCTGGCGAAAAAGACATTTAATCCCAGACTGGGAGTGGAGGGCGGCCTCTCTATCCTGGGTACGAGCGGTATCGTAGAGCCTATGAGTGAACAGGCTCTGATCGATACGATCCGTCTTGACATGAAGGTGAAGCTTTCGGGGAAGCAGAAAAGAGAGCAGGCTCTGATCGTCACGCCGGGTAACTACGGGCTGGAATTTTTGAAGGAAGAATATGGAATTGAGGAATCTGAGACCGTCAAGTGCAGCAATTTTATCGGACAGGCTGTCGATATGGCAGCGGAGCTTGGGTGCAGGGATTTTTTGCTTGTGGGACATATCGGGAAGCTTGTGAAGGTTGCGGGCGGGATTATGAATACCCATTCAAGATGGGCGGATAGCCGCATGGAGATTCTGGCGGCGGCAGCGATCCGTGCAGGTATCAGTACAGAGAAGATCAGAAAGATGCTCGACTGTGTGACAACGGATGACGCACTGGCTTACTGTACGCAGGATGAACGTAAGCATCTTATGACTGAAATCATGAAGAAGATGGAAAAGTATCTCACTCTGCGCGCCGGCGAAGAGATGAGGATTGCGGCGGTAACATTTTCAAAGGTATACGGCATTCTCGGGAAGACAAGTCTTGCGGATGAGATTATGAAAGGATAGGAGAAAAGAGATGGCAGGGAAATTATATGGTGTCGGAGTTGGGCCCGGAGATCCCGAACTTTTGACAATAAAGGCGCTGCGGGTGATAAAAGAGTGTGATGTTATTGCGGTTCCGGGAAAGATCGCTAAGGACACTGCCGCATATAAGATCATAGAAGAGGTATGTTCCGGGATTGAAAAAAAAGAGCTTCTCGGGATTTACATGCCTATGACGAAGGATAAAGAAGTCCTGGAGACCAGCCATGCGGAAGGTGCGGGCAAGCTCAGAGAACAGCTTAATGTTGGGAAAAATATTGCTTTTCTGACACTTGGAGATCCGACAATATATTCTACTTATATGTATCTTCATAAGCAGATTGAAGAAGAAGGATATGAGGCGGAGATCATAAGCGGGATTCCGTCGTTTTGTGCGGCGGCGGCGAGACTTGGGATCAGTATTGCGCAAAAATCAGAGCAGATTCACATCATTCCGGCATCCTATCAGGTTGAAGATGCGTTAGAACTTTCCGGGACAAAGATCTTTATGAAGGCGGGAGGAAAGCTCCCGGCTGTGAAGGAGAACTTAAAGGAACGTCCGGCAAAGGTCTATGGGATAGAGAACTGCGGGATGGAGGAAGAACACGTATATTACGGGGCGGATGAACTCCCGGAGGATGCGGGATATTATACATTAGTGATTGCAAAAGACGAAGGAAGAGAAGATCGCAGGCTTCGTCAGAAGTGTTGAAGAGAATCAGCAGAGGCTTTTGAATCAGAGCTATGTGAAGATGACGGCGGCGCAGATGGAGGAGATTTACAGACAGTTATATTAAAAAGGAGAGCTTATGGTACATTTTGTTGGAGCAGGACCGGGGGCAGAGGATCTGATCACGGTACGGGGACAGAGACTTTTAAGTGAGGCTGACGTGGTGATCTATGCGGGTTCTCTTGTGAATCCGGGGCTGCTTGCAGGCGTGAAAAAAGGATGCCGAATCTGCAACAGTGCGTATATGACGCTGGAAGAGGTAACAGATGTCATGGCGGAGGCAGAAAAAGAGGGGCTTATGACAGTGCGGCTTCATACCGGAGATCCGTGCCTCTATGGGGCAGTGAGAGAACAGATGGATATTTTAGATAAACAGGGCATTGCTTATGAATCCTGTCCGGGGGTCAGCTCTTTTTGCGGTGCGGCTGCGGCGCTCAATCTGGAATACACACTTCCGGATGTGAGTCAGAGTGTGGTCATAACAAGGGTCGGGGGACGGACCCCTGTGCCGGAAAAAGAAAGTATAGAGTCCTTTGCGGCCCACGGTGCAACGATGGTGTTGTTCTTAAGCACGGGACTTCTTGAAAAACTTATCTGTGAGCTTATCAAAGGCGGATATGGGAAAGATACGCCGGCAGCAATCGTATATAAGGCGACCTGGCCGGAAGAAGAAACCTGTATCTGCACTGTGGGAAGTCTGAAGGAGACAGCAGAAAAGCATGGTATTACAAAGACTGCGCTGATCATCGTAGGGGATGCGGTTCTTCATAGTCATTATAAGCGGTCGAAGCTATATGATCCGGAATTTACAACAGAGTTCCGGGAAGGGATAAGATGATGAAAAAGGTTGCGGTCATTAGTTTTACAGAGCACGGAAGTGAAATTGCAAAAAAGGTTCAGAGCGTACTCTGTGCAGAAGACAGCCGGGTACTTGTGGCGGAAAAGTACAAAGAAGCCCGGAATTCTGTATCAGGATCCCTAGGTGAATGGACGAAAAGACAGTTTGAAGAGCAGGATGCGATCATCTATGTAGGCGCTGTGGGAATTGCGGTTCGCGCAATCGCGCCTTATATAGAAAGCAAGGAAAAAGATCCGGCGGTATTGGTGATAGATGAGAAAGGACAGTATTGTATTCCTGTTCTTTCCGGACATATCGGAGGAGCGAATGAACTGGCAGAATTCATCAGTGAGAAGATCGGTGCGAGTGCTGTGATCACTACAGCAACAGATATAAACCACAAGTGGGCAGTCGATGTGTTCGCCAGGAAGAATGGACTCTGGATCTCTGATATGGCGAAAGCAAAAGAAATATCCGCGAGGCTGATTGCAGGAGAAGAGATATCGGTATCTATTGAAGATTCCTGCGGGAGGATTGAAGGTACGATGCCGAAGGAACTTCATTGTTATCAGATGGAAAAGAGCCCGGATATTGCGATCGGAGTCCGCAAAAATCCTTTTTGGAAGGATACCCTGTATCTTGTGCCGAAAGTAGTTGTTTTGGGGGCGGGATGCAGGAAAGGAGCAGAATCGGGAAGGATTGAGGAAAAAGTGCGGCAGGTATTTTCGCGGGAAGAGATATTCTTTGAAAGTATATGCAGAGTCTCCAGTATTGATCTAAAAAAAGAGGAAGCGGGGATTCTTGCATTTTGTAAAAGATATGGATTAGAATACGTGACTTTCAGCGCGCAGGAACTTCAGTCTGCGGAAGGTGAATTTTCCGGTTCGGATTTTGTAAAGAAGATTACAGGAGTTGACAATGTGTGTGAGCGCAGCGCAGTCTGCGGAAGCGGCGGGAAGCTCATTATTAACCGGCAGGCAGAATGCGGCGTGACAGTTGCGGCAGCAATAAAGAAATGGAGTATCAGGTTTGAGTAAGATTTATATAGTTGGAATGGGACCGGGCGCTTATGATCAGATGACGATAAAGGCAGCGGAGACTTTGAAGTCCTGTGATGTGATCGTAGGTTATACCGTGTATGTAGAATTATTAAAAAAATATTTTCCGG
>CAZNXL010000189.1:0-4252 GCA_964577075.1 uncultured Dorea sp.
TATCTACCTGGCAGCAGGGTACCCGATCATGTGATCGGAGTTTCCGAATGAAAGAGAGTGTATGTTATGGGGGAAAAATATGATATTCTTACTATTGGCACAGTAGCATATGATATGATCTTACGGACGGTTGACGAGACTCTTTTTACCCGCGATACCACAGTGCTTGAAGAGGTGGGAGTTTCTCCCGGCGGCGCCGCTGCGACGCAGGCGATCATTGCATCAAGATTAGGGTGTAAGACTGCGGTCGTGGGGAAGATATGCAGAGATACTTTCAGTGAATATTTATTAAAAGAATTCGCGGATGCAGGGGTAGATACCTCCCACCTGATCCATTCAGAGAAAGACAGGATGTCGCTTACATTTGCTCTGGTAAAGCCAGATGGTACGCGCCATTTTCTCGGGCTTGCCGGAAGCAATAATCAAAGCCTGTGCACCGATGATTTTGACATAGAGCTGGTAACGCAGGCGAAAATTGTCAGTTACGGAAGTTTCTTTTTCTTGCAGGGACTCGACGCCGGAGGTGTTTCCGTTGTCTTTAAGAAGGCAAAAGAGGCAGGAAGTCTGACGGTTGCTGATTGTGCGAGCGATTCTTTTATGCAAGGTGTGGGAATCGTGTATCGCAATCTGCCGCTTATTGACTTTTTTATTCCAAGTTACGTGGAAGCATACTATCTGACGCAGGAGAAGGAGCCGGAAGAGATGGCGAAGCGGCTGTTAAGAGGGGGATGCAGAAATGTCATTATCAAATTAGGTGAAAAGGGATGCTATGTGACGGATGGAAAAAAATCAGAGATCATTCCGACTTTTCATCAGGCAGAGGTGAGTGATACCACCGGTGCGGGAGATAATTTTGTCGGCGGATTTATGGCCGGTCTGACGGAGGGAATGGATCTGCGGGAAGCAGCGCGTTACGCCAATGCAGTTGCGGCTGTCAGTGTGACGAGGATGGGAGCTGTAACAGCGCTGAAGGATAAAACGCAAGTCTTAGCTCTTCTTGATACTGCTTCAAAATAGGGAAGAAAGGAGATTGTTTGGTTATGTCTAAAGATATTATGCCATTAAAAGAATATTTGATGGATGCGAGAGAGAGGAGGTATGCACTTGGAGGATTCTGCCTGTGGACTTATGCGTATGGTATGGCTATTGCCGGGGTAGCGCAGAAGTTAAATCTGCCCATGCTGTATATCATCGGCGATGCGGAGGTTCAGTTCTTCGGCGGTGAGAAGAATGCAGTTGCGGCAGCCAGGACCATTGCAGATCATGTGGATGTTCCGGTTATTCTTCATGCTGACCATTTCAGAGAATTTGAGAGCATTCAACGTGCGATCGAGGCAGGATTTAAGTCAGTTATGATTGATGCTTCCTCCTATGAGTTTAATGAAAATGTAGAGCGCACGGCAAGAGTCGTGGAATATGCCCATAAGGCGGGGGTTTCGGTAGAAGGAGAACTTGGAAGGATTGCAGGATGTGAGCAGAAGCTTTCAGTTGACGAGGCTGAGGCAATGCAGACTGATCCGGATGAGGCGGCGCTCTTTGTAGAACAGACGGGTATTGACATTCTGGCGCTGTCTATCGGAACAGTACACGGGGAATATCGTTTCCCGCCGAGGATCAATATTCCGAGACTTAAGAAGATTTATGAAAAAGTGTCGATCCCCCTTGTCATGCATGGCGGTTCAGGGACACCGGAAGAAAAGGTGGCAGAGGCAGTTAACTACGGAATTACAAAACTGAATCTGGCAACAGATCTGGTAAAAACGGTCGGTAAGGCGATTGCTGAAGTTCAGCAAAAAGAAGGATTCGGCTACTCGGTTGCAAATCTGTATGCACCGGCTTATGAAGATCTGGCAGCTTATGCAGAGCACAAGATGCGTCTGCTGGCACACAATATTTTATAAGGAGGCAGAAGATGGAAAGAGTATATTTAAGTGAGAATCTGACGCTGGCGCCTGTGGCTGTAGGCATGATGAATCTGATGGGGTGGGGCGTAGATGCCCGCGGACTGGCAGAACGCGTGAAAGAATATCTTGCGCTCGGACTTACAACTTATGATTTCGCGGATATTTACGGAAGCGGCGATTGTGAGGCTTTATTCGGAGAAATGCTTCAGTTGGAGCCAGACCTTCGAAATCAAATGGAAATTATCACAAAAGGCGGAATTGTCTATGATGAACTTCGCAGACCGTATTTTGTCAGTGAATCTTATAATCTTTCAAAAGAGCATCTCGTTTCAGCCTGTGAAGCATCTCTTACGAGGCTGGGAGTAGATTATGTGGATCTGTATCTGATTCATCGTCCATGTCCGCTGATGGATCCTGCTGAGGTGGCAGAAGCAATGGAGCAGCTCAAAAAAGAGGGAAAGGTCAAACACTTCGGCTTATCTAATTTCCTTCCGGAACAGATCGCGGCGCTGGAAGCTTATACGGATATTCCGCTTGTGACCAATCAAGTGAAAATGAGCGTAAAGTGTATGGACTTTCTGGCGGATGGCACACAGGAGGATGCGCTTCGCAGGAAAATACCTCTTATGGCATATTCACCTGCCTGCGGAGGAGAATTGTACCGGAAGAATCTGAGCAGGGACGATCTGGAAACGGTGAAGGTGCTGGAAGAGATCCGAAATGAGCTTGGAGCAGAAACGATCGACGAGGCGCTGTACGCATGGCTTTACAGACTGCCGGTACGCGTGATCCCGGTTACGGGAACAGGGAAGAAAGAAAGGGTTCTTCGTGCAGTGAAGGCGTTGGAATATAAGATGAGCCGGGAACAGTGGTATGATATTTTAAGGATCGCAAGACCGGCGCATGTGTCGAAGAAATATCACGATATATAAAAGAATAAGGGAAATATAAGGTAAGGGTCAAATCTCCGGATGCGTGAGGTTTGATCCTTTTTATGTGCGCTTCGGCTTTCATAGATTTTATTTTCCATATTTGTTATGATATAGCTGCAGGAAAGTCGGAGATGTTCATTCGCATCGAAAATCGCTTCATTCACGCAGTAACTATTGATTGGAGCGTTCCTCTCTGTTACGATAGAGTCAACACAAAAGGAGAGGAAGTGAGAAGCAAATGTTTTTACAAGATAATATGATTACAATTGCCTGGCTGGGACTTCTGATCATCCTGCTGATCATCGAGATTATTACAGTGGGGCTTACCAGTATATGGGCGGCCGGCGGCGCGTTGGCGGCGCTTCTTCTTAATCTCCTGGGCATTCCGTTTATCGGGCAGGTAGTTGCTTTCTTTGTTGTGACTTTTGTGCTTCTGGCATTTACAAGACCGGTTGCCGTGAAATTCCTCAACACCCAGCGGGTGAAGACGAATTATGAGGGGATTATCGGAAAGACGATTCGGATTACGGAGCGAGTCGATAATTTTCAGCAGACGGGCAAGACTGTCGTGAATGGTCAGGAGTGGACAGTAAGAGCAGAAAGTGACGAAGAGATTCTGGAGACAGAGACACTGGCTAAAGTAGTGAACATCTCGGGAGTGAAACTAATCGTAAAAAAATATGAGGAGGAATAAATGATGTTTGGATTTATTATTATAGTTGTAGTAGTGGTTTTGGCTTTGTTATTGTTATTTTCCTGTGTAAAGATCGTACCGCAGGCAAAGGCGATGGTTGTGGAAAGATTAGGTGCGTATCAGGCAACATGGAGCACCGGACTTCATTTTAAAGTGCCGATCTTCGATCGTATTGCAAGAAGAGTGGATTTAAAAGAGCAGGTTGTAGACTTTGCACCACAGCCGGTAATTACGAAAGACAATGTAACGATGCGGATTGATACGGTTGTATTTTATCAGATTACTGATCCGAAGATGTTCTGTTACGGAGTGGCTAATCCGATTATGGCGATTGAGAATCTGACTGCAACGACACTGAGAAATATTATCGGTGATCTGGAATTGGATCAGACATTAACTTCAAGAGAGACAATTAACACAAAGATGAGAGCGTCCTTAGATGTAGCAACAGATCCGTGGGGGATCAAGGTAAATCGTGTAGAACTTAAGAACATTATCCCTCCGGCAGCGATTCAGGATGCCATGGAAAAACAGATGAAGGCAGAACGTGAGAGACGTGAAGCGATCCTGCGGGCAGAAGGTGAGAAGAAATCTACCATTCTTGTGGCAGAAGGTAAGAAGGAATCTGCAATTCTTGATGCGGAAGCTGAGAAACAGGCGGCGATCCTTCGTGCAGAAGCGCAGAAAGAGGCGATGATCCGTCAGGCAGAAGGTGAGGCAGA
>CAZNXL010000190.1:0-4226 GCA_964577075.1 uncultured Dorea sp.
GGAGAGAAATACAATGAATACGTTTCCAGTGTACAGACACTTTCCTATCTCTCAATTCTGGGATTTTTTGCCGTATGTATGATTTTCCGCGAACCGGTACAGAAATTCTGGGGAATGAGCGATGTCATGTTCTTTATGGCGTTTTTGTATGTATTCGGATATACCAGCATTTTGTTCATGCAGCGCCGGGAAAAGCAGATGATGCGCTACAAAGTCAGTATCTTTATTACGACCGTGACGATCGTACCGGCAACGATCCTGTCGATTCTATTGATCTACTGGGGACGGGTGCAGGGACACTTTGACCAGTTAGTAGAGCTAAGAGTATGGGGATTTTATATTCCTCAGGTAATTGGAGGGCTGCTGGTAGCTGTTCTTTTATGGAAACAGGGAAGAAAGTTTGTACAGAGAGAATATTGGAAATATGCGCTTAAATACAGTCTGCCGCTGATACCGGAGGCTCTTTCCATACAGATCATGAATCAGGCGGACAAGATCATGATCCAGTTCCTAGTGGGTTATGAATACACAGGGATCTTTGCCCTTGGCACAACGATTTCATTCATTATCTGGATCGTGGAGGATTCCGTGTGGAATGCATTCCTTCCATGGATGTATGAAAAGATATCGAGAAATGAAGGAGAGGATATAGAAAAACCGTGGACGGTCCTTATGCATGGCTTCGGGATCATGTCATGGTTTCTGGTAGCTCTGGCGCCGGAGATCGTGGCAATCCTGGGCTCCAGAGAATACCATATGGCGGTTTATTTAATTGCGCCTATGGTTACAGGCACGTTACTCAGATTTTACAGCTATATATATACGGCAATACAAAATTATCACAAAAAGACGGCCTATGTGGCAGCCGGAACAATCTCAACAATGGGAATCAACGTAGTATTAAACTATGTGTGTATTATTGAATTTGGATATATGGCAGCCGCATATACAACAGCGGTCAGTTACTTTATCTTGTTAGTATTCCAGGGGTATCTGGAAAAGAAGGTGACTGGAAGAAGGGTGATTGCCCTCAAAAAAAGTATCCTGATCTCTGCGGTATATTTTGTGGTAAATGTTGCAACAATGGAGCTTTTTGAACTGAGGTGGTATTTCAGATATGCGGTAGTTCTTGTGATCACCGCACTTGCCGCAAAATGGATCTTGCCGCAGGTGTTGAAAGTCATGAAGCAATTTAAGAAATAAAAGAGGACGCTTTCTGCGTCCTCGCATTGTGTTATAAATAAGCTGCGAAGTTATATCACTTTTATCTCAATATTTTCCAAAGCTTTATGCAGAGTTTCCACAGCTGCATCAAGGGTCTCCCCTTTGGTGATCACATGTCCGATGCGATGCGGTCCGACATGGAATTTGTGGACTGTGTCGCCGGGAACCAAATCAAACTGGATGTCAAAGATATCCGGATTTTCCGGATTTTTGTTCGTCTGGCTTTCGATCACTCCGTCTTTGTCGCTCATGAGGAGCATGCTTGCATTTGGAACCGCACAGGTGCATTCAAAGGTAATATCCTCACCGAGAGCACAACGTAAGATTTTTTCATAATAATCAAAGCCGTAATAGATGGATACAAGTTCAGCAAGACAGGTTGCGCCGGAACGGCCGCCGATTTCCAGCACATAGGTCTTATTATCCTTCAGGATGAAGTCTGCATTAATTGCACAGTTATCAAGTCCCATCGCATGGATAGCGGCAGTGAGCTGTTCTCTTACGTCTGCGATGACAGAAGCATCCAGATCATAAGGGGCGAAATGTCCGATCGGCACGCCGGTGTCTCCATGGAATACATAGTCGCCATGAGGAAGGATGAAGGTTACTTCTCCGCGGTATACAAATGCCTGTGCACCGAATTCCTCGCCTTCTATGAACTCCTCTGCAATATAGTAATCTGACCGGGTGTTGTCTCTTACATTCCTGATTGCCTCGTCAAATTCTGCTTCAGAGTCCACTCTAACGATTCCCCGGCTTCCGGAGGAATCAACAGACTTGAAGATCAGTGGAAAACTGAGTTCTGATACTCGATCGGCCACGTCTGGAGCATCCAGCGGTATCTTGCGGAATTTGGCGGTTCTGACTCCGCACTCTTCATATCTGGTCTTCATGAGGAGCTTGTTGGCGGCAATCTGTGCGGCATCAAAGGACAGACCGCTGAGCCCGAGCTCGTCACATACTTTTCCGATAGTAATTACTGCGACATCGGTACCGGCAGTTATAATGCCATCAATCTGCTCTGCTCTGGCAATCTCAAGAATCTTTTCATAGTCTGTCGTGTTCTCGTAATAAACCTTGTCTGCGAATTCAAATCCGGGATATTTTCCTGGAATACTGACAGCGATCGCATAGATACCAAGTCGTTTTGCTGTTTTAATGAGCGGAACCTGATAGATACCAGCTCCGAGAATCATAATTTTTTTCATTGTAAGGAATCCTCCTTTTCCCCTTGAGTATATACTTTGCGGACGACAAACTGCGGGTAACGGCTCATGCCAAGGAACATTCGACCCAGATATTCACCGATCAGTCCCAGGAACAACAGATTGATCCCGGAAAAGAAGCAGATGGCTACCATCATGGAAGGCCAGCCGATCGCCATGGAAGGGATCAGGAGCTTGCGGATAACGATAAATGCAGCTCCGAGCATTCCCAACAGTGAAAATAAATATCCAAAGTATGTGGCAAGTCTTAATGGAACAATCGAATATCCCATAATATTTGACCAGAGTCCGATGAGCTTCCTGAGGGTGTAGTTAGAGGTTCCCACCTCACGTTCAAAATGCTTTACGGGAACGCTGCTGATATTACGGGTAGTTCTGAGGAAAAGTCCCTGTAAATGTGTATACTGGCTTTTATATTGTATCACATAGTCGCGTACGAATTTTTTAATGATCCAAAAGCTGGAGGTTTTCATATCCTTTGGCTTCCCGATCAGGATCCGTACGGACAGATAGTTCACATAGCTTCCGAAATTGCGGAACAGGCTGTGCTTCTTTTGAGGGTAATAACCATATACGATATCGTAGCCTTTGTCGAACTCTTCAAAAAGAACAGGAAGCTGGGAAGGATGGGTCTGCATATCGTCATCCATGGAGATCATCGTATCGCCGGAAGCGTAATTGAGACCCGCCATAACCGCATTGTGCTGGCCGGAGTTTTTCGCAAGTTCGATGATCTTTACACAAGGATGATCATCGGCAAGGGCTTCAAGCTCCCGGACAGTAGCGCCCTGATCCGGAGAAAAGTCATCTACCAGCACAAATTCATAAGGCGTCTTTCCTATGCGGTCCAGCTCCCGCATCGTTAACTCCACAACCTTACGGATTGTTTTGGAAGAATTGTAACAAGGTATAATAATTGAATATAACATTTCCTTTGTGGCTCCTGTACTGTGTATTATTGATAAAATTCTTCAATCTGTTCGCATACAAAACGGACATCCTCTGCGGCGAGACCGTAATACATCGGAAGACGCAGCAGCCGTTCACTTTCTTTGGTAGTATAGATATCTTCTCCGGAAAACCTCCCGTATCTTAAGCCGGCAGGCGCCGTATGAAGCGGTATATAATGAAAGACGGAGATAATGCCATGGTCTTTTAAATGTTTAATAAGAGCAGTACGCTCGCCTAAGTCGGCTGTTTTTATGTAAAACATATGCGCATTATGCGCACAGCCTTCGGGAACAGTCGGAAGAACGATCTTTCCGGCCCTGGCAAGAGGGGAGAGCAGTTCATAATACAGATTCCATGAAGCCATGCGGTCGTCATAGATCATCTGTGCATTTTCAAGCTGGGCGTACAGGTATGCAGCGTTCAGCTCGCTTGGAAGATAGGAAGAACCGGCTTCCACCCATGTGTATTTATCGATTTCCCCGCGGAAGAATTTGCTTCGGTTGGTCCCTTTCTCGCGGATGATCTCGGCTTTTTCAATCATATCCCTGTCGCGGATCAGAAGGCAGCCGCCTTCGCCCATACTGTAGTTCTTTGTCTCATGGAAACTAAAGCATCCAAAATCTCCGAAGGTACCTAAGGGACGCCCTTTGTATTTGGACATGACGCCTTGCGCGGCGTCTTCTATCACTTTCAGGTGATAGCGGTCAGCAATCTCCAGGATCTTGTCCATCTCACAGGAAACACCCGCGTAGTGGACGGGAACGATGGCTTTTGTCCTGTCTGTAATGGCATCTTCGATCAGATTCTCATCAATATTCATCGTAT
>CAZNXL010000191.1:0-4221 GCA_964577075.1 uncultured Dorea sp.
ACTTCCATAACTACGTCTGAGTACATCTGGATAAATCTTCTGTAGCAGTCCCATGCCCAGCGAGCGTTTCCTGATGCTTCTGCCAGGGTCTCTACTACTTCTTCATTTAATCCAAGGTTCAGGATAGTATCCATCATACCCGGCATGGAAGCTCTTGCTCCTGAACGTACAGAAACAAGAAGCGGATTCTCTTTATCTCCAAATTTCTTTCCTGTGATTCCTTCCAGTTTCTCGATTGCGTCCATGATCTGACCCATGATCTCATCATTAATCTTTCTGCCATCTTCATAATACTGCGTACAAGCTTCTGTCGTAACTGTGAATCCCTGCGGTACCGGGAGTCCGAGGCTTGTCATCTCAGCAAGGTTAGCACCTTTTCCGCCAAGAAGGTTTCTCATGGTTGCATTGCCTTCGGTAAACATATAAACCCATTTTGCCATTGTCATGACCTCCTAAAATAATTTTTCTAAGTCGCATTAATATTTTACTGTTTTTACCAATATCCGTCAAGTATTTCCAAATACTTTCCGTTACCTTAATCGCAACAGGCAAACAAATAGTTCAAAATGAGGAGATTCAAAATATTGTCAAATTATATTTCACGTAAAAATGCTTTGTACCCTTTGTATGCTTCATATACGTCAGCCTTGCTGGTCACTTCCCACGGTGCATGCATGGAAAGTACCGCTACACCACTGTCAATGACTTCCATACCGTAATTTGCCATAATATACGCAATCGTTCCGCCGCCTCCTGCATCGACTTTTCCAAGCTCGGCAAACTGGTATGCTACATTTTCTGTATCCATGGCATTTCTGATCTGTGCAAGATACTCTGCATTTGCATCATTAGAACCGTTCTTTCCTCCGCTTCCGGTAAATTTATTAAACACAAGCCCTTTCGAAAAGAATGCGGAGCTTCTTTTCTCAAATGCTTCTGCAAACATCGGATCATATGCGGCGCTGACATCGGAAGACAGCATCTTAGAGTTTTGAAGCGTTCTTCTTACCTTAAGCTCTGATTCCGCCCCTGACAATGCCACTAACTCAGCAACAGCATTTTCAAAAAATCTTGAATGCATTCCGGTTGCACCTACACTTCCGATTTCTTCTTTATCTACAAGGATGCAGCACGCCGTCCGTTCCACGTTCTCCACATCTAACATAGCAAAAAGGGAGGTGAACGCACATACTCTGTCATCCTGGCCGTATGCAAGAATCATACTTCTGTCAATCCCGCAGTCTCTTGCCTTCCCTGCCGGGATAATCTCCAGTTCGCCGGAGACAAAGTCCTCTTCTTCCACATCATAATATTTTTTCAATATATTCAGGACATTTTCTTTTACAGCATTTTTTTCTTCTTTACTTAAACCGTCGGCTTCTCCGATCGGACGACTTGCGAAAAGAAGATCCAGTTTTTCTCCTTCAATGACAGCATTTGCCTTTTTCTCCATCTGTTTAGACGCAAGATGCACCAACAAATCTGTAATGACAAACACCGGATCATCCTCTTTCTCTCCGATGTCAACTTTTATCCGTGTGCCATCTTTCTTCACAATTACTCCGTGAAGCGCAAGTGGGATCGTGACCCACTGATATTTTTTGATCCCGCCGTAATAATGTGTATCAAGATATGCCAGCTCCTCACTCTCATAGAGTGGATTCTGCTTCACATCGATCCGCGGAGAATCAATGTGTGCGCCAAGAATGTTCATACCATTCTCAAGCGGTTCCTGACCGATATGAAACATGGCAATACTCTTATCCATACATACCTCATAGATCTTGTCTCCCGGCTTTATAGCTGCTTTAGACTTTCTTATCTCTTCGAGGCTTTTATAACCTTTCTTTTCTACTCTCTCTACTGTAAGCTCAATACACTCACGCTCTGTCTTTCCTAAGCTCAAACATAGCTTATAATCTTCATTGACTCTCTCAAGCTCCGCAAGTGACGCAAAGTCATAGGATGTCCATGTGTTTTTATGCTCCATTTGCACCAAACTCCTCTCTGAAATTCTCTTAGTATAGTATAGCACACATGACAATTTGTGACGTAACATTTTTTTAAGAAAGCGTAACATTTTTCAAAAGTGTTACGTCACCAATTGCGTTTTTTAGTGTACCAAACTGTAAAACCCCTTGCGGCATGCAGGGGTTCTAATCTGTCAGAGTTTAATCAGGCTTTATTTCTGATCTGTCTGAAATACAACTCCGTCCTTATCATACAGATCATAAAGCTCTAAATCCGGGTCATTATAGCAGATTGTAAAATCCTCACAATAGATACTATAGATTCCAACCTGCTGAAGTTCCAGCACCGACTCGTCAGAAAATTCATCCGCAATATACAGCGGACTCATCTGCATGAGGATTTCGGCGCATCCCATATCACGATTGTAGCAGACCAGGCTGCTGATGCTGCTTCTGCACAGGCCATCTTCCATACTCAGATAGGACGATCTGGTTTCCCCATCTTCATAGGCAAAATAATACAGGATATCCCGCTCGGTGATCATGTAATCCCGCATCGTCACCATACTCATGGGTCCCTGATAGGAACAGGTTCCCGCCTGATATATCGTATTACTCTTTTTAGTATAAATATTCAGAGAATAGTCGTTTCCTCTCTGATCCAGGCATCTTCCGAAACCGTCAAAGCTTGATATGGAACCATTGGTATAGCCTGCGTCTATCAATGCGTCAGCCAACGCGTCCACAATAAAAGCATTTTTCATCCAGAAGAAATCCACATAGCTGTCAATCTGATTATCCCGGGCAAACGCCTGATATTCTTCCGATACATTCAACCGGATTCTGTTATCTTTCAGCAATTCCACCTGTACTGCATCCTCATTTCCGGCATATGCGGCAATTTCTCCAAAATAATCCCGAAGAGTCTCCTGTTTGTAAGGATCCAGCTCACTGGCGGCTTCTTCGTATTCGGAATAGAAAAGATCGTCGTAGACCTCGTATATGGGGCCCAGATACACATATCGGTTATCATACCGCCCGATCAGTTCAAAGGCGCGATACAGTGTTTCATCCACCTCCAGAACTTCGTTAGGATGATGATTGATGTAATAAATATTATTTACATCAGCGTAGCTCTCATCGCTGTTGAACAGCTGAAAAGCATCCTCCATCGCTTCGGAATAAACAAGAGTCAGTTCTTTCTTTTCCGCAGTGGCAGAGGCCTCTCCGCTTCCCAGATCGTAGCTCAGGGAAATTTCGTCACTGTTTTTGGCTTCGGCAGACGAGTTTATCTCTATAGTTGTCCAGCCGCTGTCCGCCGTCAGCAGTCCTTTCACAGCCGCACTGATGCCAATCGCGCCAAATAAAAGAAATAGCGCTGAAAGAATAAACCGAAGCTTCAGGTGCTTTTCTGACAGCTCGGCTTTAATCACCGGCCGTACATTCGGCCGGTGATCCCTTCTGTTTGATCGTGTTTCACGTCTCAATTATATCACCGCCAAAATAAGGAGCAATACAAACAAAGCAATGATCACAATCCATACAAGAAATCCAATGGTAGCGCCTTTTTTGCACATCCTGTAGTTGCGGACATATCTCTTCCTGCGAAATACCACGGCAAGAATCACACCTATGATCGGGATGAAGAAAGACAGAATCGCCCAAAGCAGATTCCCGGTATCTTTGACGGGATGTTCCAGGAACTCCTTCTCCGCCTGCAGCTCCAAATCAGCCTCCGACGTTTGATTCAGCTCATCTGAATTATCGCTGATAGTGATTGTCTGAAGAGGCTCATTCTTATCGCGAATCGCCTTGTACTCTTCAATTTCTTTTTTATTTCCATAAACATAATGGTCATGACCGATACAGACAAGCTCCGGCAGATCCTCACTATAATCATGGACTGATGGATCATAGGTATACAATACCTTGCGCTTCTCAAGATGCGGATCCGGGATCGGTACCGCAGAAATCAGGGAACGGGTGTATGGATGCATCGGGAAATTAAATAATTCCTCCGCTTCTGCCACTTCCACGATCTTCCCCTTGTAAATCACACCAATACGATCCGAAATGAAACGCACGATAGAAAGATCATGAGCGATAAACAGATAGGTTACGCCCTTTTCTCTCTGAAATTTTTTCAACAGGTTCAGCACCTGGGCACGGATGGAGACATCCAGCGCGGAAATCGGCTCGTCCGCCACTACCAGCTCCGGCTCCATAACCATAGCTCTCGCCAGACCGATAC
>CAZNXL010000192.1:0-4199 GCA_964577075.1 uncultured Dorea sp.
AAAGAGTAAAGATACAAATTTTGAAAAAGAGTATGAGAAGATGCTGGCTGAGAATATTTTTTTCGTACCATATTTTCTTGATGATTATCCGGATAAGCTGAAAAAAACCGCCAGTCCGCCGTATGCGCTTTACGTAAAAGGAAGGTTGCCGGATGAGAAGAAAAAAGCCGTCGCAATTGTGGGGGCGAGACGATGTACCTCTTACGGTGAACAGATGGCATTAGAGTATGCCGGGACGCTGGCGAAACATGGAGTGGAGATCATCAGCGGCATGGCAAGAGGGATCGATGGCGCAGGGCAGAGGGGCGCGCTTAATGGCAATGGAACAACTTACGGTATCCTGGGATGTGGTGTGGATATCTGTTATCCAGGAGAAAATATCGGACTGTATATGGACATCCAAAAGAGCGGAGGGCTGATCTCTGAGCAGATTCCGGGAGAAAAACCGCTTCCCTGCCATTTTCCGGCGCGCAACCGTATTATCAGCGGGCTTTCGGACGCGGTACTTGTCATGGAGGCAAAGGAAAAGAGCGGTTCTCTGATCACTGCGGATATGGCTCTTGAGCAGGGGAAAGATGTGTATGCTCTGCCGGGACCTGTCACCAGTCCTTTGAGCATAGGATGTCATCGTCTCATTCAGCAGGGAGCCGGAATATTACTGTCACCGGAAGATTTGTTAGAAGAAATGCGCATATATGAGACAAAAATCGAGAAAAAAAAGAACAAAAATGAAAAAACACTTGAAAGTACAGAAAATTTAGTGTACAGTTGTCTTGGTTTCACCCCAAAAGGGGTGGATCGTCTGTCAGAAGAAACAGGGTTCTCTGTGAGGAAAGTTCTGGAGGAACTGATAACTCTGGAATTGCAGGGAAAGGCAAGAGAAGTATCAAAAAATAATTATATAAGAATCTGAAAGATCCGCAGTGGAGGCAATTTTTTTATGGCTAGATATCTTGTGATCGTAGAATCACCGGCAAAAGTGAAGACAATTAAAAAGTTTTTGGGAAGTAATTATGTAGTGACCGCGTCAAATGGTCATGTAAGGGATCTGCCCAAAAGTCAGCTGGGAATTGATGTGGAGAATGATTATGAACCTAAATACATTACGATCCGGGGAAAAGGAGAGATTCTTGCGAATCTCAGAAAAGAAGTAAAGAAAGCAGATAAAGTGTATCTGGCAACTGACCCTGATCGCGAGGGGGAGGCAATTTCATGGCATCTGAGTAAGGCGCTTAAGTTAGAAGGGAAAAAAGTATACCGCATCAGTTTTAATGAAATCACGAAAAATGCCGTCAGGGCTTCGTTGAAAGAGGCAAGAGAGATTGATATGAATCTGGTAGACGCGCAACAGGCGCGCCGCGTCCTTGACCGTATAGTGGGATACCGTATAAGTCCGCTGTTATGGGCAAAGGTTAAGAGAGGTCTGAGCGCGGGACGGGTGCAGTCGGTAGCGCTTCGCATTATTGCTGACAGGGAAGAAGAGATCGATCTGTTTATACCGGAGGAATACTGGACACTGGATGTGGATCTTAAAGTGGCTGGTGAGAAGAAAACATTAACTGCCAGGTTCTACGGAACGGAAAAGAAAAAGATGACTATCCGCTCCAAAGAAGAACTGGATCAGATCTTAAATGAGATCGAACATGTAGAATACCTGATAGAAGATATCAAAAAGGGTGAGCGTACCAAAAAAGCTCCCGCACCGTTCACTACCAGTGCGCTGCAGCAGGAGGCATCAAAAGGGCTTAATTTTGCAACCGCCAGGACGATGAGGATCGCACAGCAGCTTTATGAGGGAGTTGACATCAAAGGGAACGGAACCGTAGGTCTCATTACGTATCTTCGTACGGACTCTACGAGAGTGTCAGAAGAGGCGGACAGAAATGCCCGTGGATATATTGCAAAGCAATATGGGAAGGAATTTGCCGCAGAAAGCTATACAAAGGGAAATGACGGAAGGAAGATCCAGGATGCTCATGAGGCTATACGGCCTACGGATGTGACGCGGACGCCTGCCGCGGTAAAGGATTCTCTGACAAGAGATCAGTTCAGACTTTATCAGCTCATCTGGAAGCGTTTTGTCGCCAGCAGGATGACGCCGGCGCGATATGAGACAACTTCCGTAAAGATTTCAGCCGGAAAGTACCGCTTTACAGTATCGGCAGCCAGGGTTGCGTTCGAGGGTTTCCAAACAGTATATACGGAGGCTGGAGAGGAAAAGGAAGAGAGTAACGTATTGTTAAAGGGACTGGATATGGATTCTAAGCTGACGAAGGCGAGCTTTGACAGTAAGCAGCATTTTACACAGCCGCCGGCACATTATACAGAGGCAACGCTTGTAAAAGCATTGGAAGAATTAGGGATCGGACGTCCGAGTACTTATGCGCCAACCATCTCCACCATTATAAACAGACGCTACGTGGCCAAAGAAAATAAGAATCTGTATATGACGGAGATTGGAGAGGTTGTCAACCATATCATGACTCAATCTTTCCCGAGCATTGTGGATGTGAATTTTACGGCGAATATGGAAAGCCTTCTTGACGGCGTCGCAGAAGGAAAAGTCAGATGGAAGACGATTATTGAGAATTTTTATCCGGATATCGAGGAGGCGGTACAGCGCGCGGAAAAAGAGCTTGAGACAGTGAAGATCGAGGATGAAGTGACCGACGTCATCTGTGAGCAGTGCGGACGTAATATGGTGGTCAAATACGGTCCTCATGGAAAATTCTTAGCATGCCCGGGATTTCCGGAGTGCAGGAATACGAAGCCCTATCTTGAGAAGGTTGGCGTTCCGTGTCCGAGATGCGGAAAGGAGATCGTTCTCAGAAAGACGAAAAAAGGACGAAAATATTACGGATGTGAAGATAATCCGGAGTGCGGTTTTATGTCATGGCAGAAGCCATCCGAAAAAAAATGCCCCCGCTGCGGCGGCTATATGGTAGAAAAAGGGAACAAACTTTGCTGTGAGAATGAGCAATGTGGGTATGTAGAAAGCAATTCTGATCATTCGGAAAACAAAAAATAATATTATTCTGAATTTGTTGAATATTCAGAAAACATATGTTAGTATTACTGTAAAAAGAGGAGGGATGTAGGTGAGTGTACAATTATTAGATAAAACAAGAAAAATCAATAAGTTGCTTCATAATAACAATTCAAGTAAAGTTGTTTTTAATGATATTTGTGAGGTATTGACAGACATTCTGGATTCTAATGTTCTGGTCGTCAGCAAAAAAGGAAAAGTGCTCGGAGGAAGCAAGTGTGAAGGCGTCCCATATATCGATGAACTGATCGAACAGGAAGTAGGCAAACACATTGATCATATGCTGAATGAGCGTTTCCTTATCATTCTTTCAACAAAAGAGAATGTAAATCTTCAGACGCTGGGATTTTCCGAGGAAGCGGTAAGAGAGTATCAGGCGATCATCAGTCCGATTGACATTGCGGGCGAACGGCTGGGGACATTATTTATCTATAAGAAAGATAAGATGTATGAGATTGATGACATCATCTTGAGCGAATACGGCACTACCGTTGTGGGACTGGAGATGCTCCGCTCTGTGAATGAGGAGAGTGCAGAGGAGACAAGGAAGGAACATATTGTACAGTCGGCGATCAGTACGCTTTCTTATTCTGAGTTAGAAGCAATTACGCATATTTTTGAGGAGCTTGACGGAACAGAGGGAATCCTTGTGGCAAGCAAGGTGGCGGACAGAGTTGGGATCACAAGATCAGTGATCGTGAATGCTCTGAGAAAATTTGAGAGCGCCGGTGTTATTGAGTCAAGATCATCAGGAATGAAGGGAACTTATATCAAAGTGGTGAATGACTATGTATTTACAGAGTTAGAAAAGCTCAAATCCGAACGGAAAAAATAAAAAGGAGCGGTTACCATGTACGAAAGATGCCCTGCTAGCCTGAAAATGACTAGATTAATCCTGCAAGATGGATTTTATGATGAAAATACATATGATTGTCAGGTCATCACGTATGATTCCGAGAAGGAAAGCATATATTTATTAACAGGGGAGAATGAGTTGTCTCTGTTTTCTCTTGACGGAATATATGAATGTGCGATGATCACAGAGCAGGAAGAGGTAAAGTGTATTGGAGTCATAAAAGAAAGGTATGAAAATAAGATGGGCAGAGTCATCGAATTCTACATACAAAATGGATTTTATAAAAATCCTCTAAAC
>CAZNXL010000193.1:0-4194 GCA_964577075.1 uncultured Dorea sp.
AGATTGTATTCACCGGATATTCGAGACTTATTTCGCCAGAACCACTCTCAGGGGTGAAAGTCACCGTCCGGATGCTCAGGCAGCTTACGATGTCCGTATATTCCTCCATAAGGGAAGACAGTTCAGCGTAATCAGGCGTGATGGGCATGGTTACGGCAGGTACCGTCAGAGCTTCATATACTACTTGAGCACGCTCGGTTTCCAAAGCATTGCCGCAAAGCTCAATACTCCAAGTACCTTCTTCATCTTCGTTAGTTGCCGTACTTTTGTCTTTGATTGTTTCTATATCAATAACGTACACGTTATCGCCAGAGGATATGGCAATCACATTACCTTCCGAAAGCTCTGGCATTACACCTTTACCGGCGATGGTATATTAAAGAAATACTGTTGTGTGCCGCTGGATGCAAACATGTACAAATTTATTTATTATGATGAGATTTTAGATGAATGCGGCAAAGTTTTTTACCTCAAAACGGCGCTTACATAGGACTCACTGTTGGTAAGCCTATCATAGCATATGCACGAAATTCAAGGAAAAACACCTTGACTTATTTCAGAAACTTTTTGTATAATGCACAGGTAAATAAAAAATAAGTAAGCCGGCTATAAAGCGTGAAACTATGAAGGTGTGCTTTCCTTCGAATTGGTTTCGCGCTTTTTTGCTTAAAAAAAGAAAGGAATTTTTACATGGAAAAAGAGAACAAGATGGCAGTCATGCCAATGAAAAAGCTGATACTAACTATGTCGTTTCCACTAATGTTATCGCTTCTGATACAGTCGCTCTACAATATCGTGGACAGCATATTTGTGGCGAAGTTGAGCGAGGATGCGCTGACAGCCATATCGATCGTATTTCCGATGCAGCTTCTTATGATAGCGGTGGGAGTCGGAACAGGAGTCGGCGTGAATGCGGCGCTATCGAGAAGCCTCGGCGCAAAAGACGACAAGATGGTAGTAAATGTGGCGGCAACGGGAGTGATGTTATCGCTTATAAGCACACTTGTATTTGTGATCATAGGGCTCCTTTTTACAGGTGCATTTGTCCACATGTTTACGGACAATGAGATCATAGCGGAATATGCGATCCAATACTTGCGCACATGCATGATATTCTGCATCGGAAGTCTTGTCAGTACGATGTTCCAACGCTTTTTGCAGGCGGTAGGCGACACATTTTTCAGCATGGTATCCCTAATCGCGGGAGCTGTGACCAATATAGTTCTGGATCCGATCCTTATATTCGGAATGTTCGGAATGCCGAGGCTTGAAATCAGGGGAGCGGCGATAGCGACAGTCATAGGTCAGTGCGTGAGTGCAGTGGTTGCGATATGGCTGAACGCCGTAAAAAATAAAGCGGTGCCTATCCGTATGAAAGGCTTTCAGCCGGAAAGCAGAGTGATCGGGCAGATCTATAAGGTGGGCTTCCCCACAATCATCACACAGGCGGTGGGAAGTATCATGGTAGCTGCTGTAAATGCAATCCTGATGCCGTTTTCATCAACGGCGGTGGCATTTTTTGGAGTGTATTATAAGCTTCAGAATTTCCTGTTTATGCCGATGAACGGTCTTGGGCAGGCGACGATCCCAATTGTGGGATTCTCTTATGGTGCAAAAAATAAAGAGCGCATCAGGGAGGCAATATTTACTGCGATTCCGAGCGGAGTAGGAATTGCAATCGCAGCGACTGTGGTCTTTATGGCAGCGCCGGGCGGTCTGCTTGGTCTCTTTTCGGCGAGCGGTGAAATGTTAGAGATCGGCGTACCGGCGCTCCGCATCATATCGATCACCTTTGCATTGTCGTCTGTTACGATGATCCTGGGCTATGCGATGTCGGGTATGGGAAACGGCATGATCAATATGCTGGGAACTGCATTGAGACAGCTTATCCTGTTTGTTCCGCTTGCCTATCTGTTCGCAAAATACTTTGGGATCGAGCATGTGTGGTATTCGATGTGGATCTCGGAAGCAGTTGCTGTATTGTATGCAATATGGGCATCGAGAAGACAGCTCAAACGGTTGTGAGGAGGATTCTCTGCTAAACTGGCATTTTTATATTTATTTTTCCTGAGAATTATTATAAACTATGTGTATGCCAATAGGAAGTCTTTTTAGAGATAATTGAATATGGATATATGGGGGGGGCGCGGCATTTGGCTGTGGAGAACCGGTCATCGTTTCATGGAAAACTGATGGTAAACGGCCATCCCGTTCAAAATGACGAGGAGACAGTATTATGACAAGGGAACAGACTTTCAAAGAAATCAGTGAAGCAAAAAGACAGGTGAACGATGCAATAGCTAAAATAGAAAAGATTCTGAAGGATCTGAATGACTGGCAGCGGCAGATTGGAGGGTGAAGAGATGTTATCTTTATTATTTGTAATTCTGATGTTCCTGATATTTGGCAGACTGATCCTGTTGGCATTTAAGGCTGCGTGGGGAATTACCAAAGTTCTGGTTACGTTCCTGTTCTTCCCCGTGGTTCTGATTGTCCTGGTACTGGGAGGGCTTTTGTATCTTGCTTTCCCGGTTTTGGTCATCGTGGGGATTGTATTATTGGTAACAGCATCCACATAGGTAAAGGACCGGGGGTTATATCATTCCCCGGCCTTTTCCTGTGTCATGCCGTCATCATCCAGTTTAAAAATATCTTCCACGCACATCCCTATTTCGTCTCCTTCAGTTTGTTACTTATTCCGGTTGCGTGATGTTTGATTCGATTTGCATCCATATCAAATGCTTTCCGTATTGTTTTCTGTGTTGCGGTTACCGCATGATCCAATGATCATCTGGTATCCAGGGAGTCTGGGGATGTATAAATGCTACAGTGGATTGCAATTGTTATTTTAATGATTGGTTTTATGGCAGGTGTATTAACATTTCCGCAAACAGATCATTCAGCTGGAACGACAGCCAGCATTGAATTTAGTTTCGTAAACTTATGATTTGATGGAGAAAATCGAGTAATATTTCAAAGAACATCTCTGATCCTGACCAGGCAGAAAGTATGCAAAGATGGTCAGGGACGTGGCACGAAGAATAATTCCGACAAAGATTTGGCGCTGATAGCTTTGATTATGAATACTTTGAAATAAGGGAGATTTCATAAATGCTTGAATAGAGGCTTACGATATGTGGAAAGAAAAGAAGAACTACGGCAAGGTCTCTATGGGGGTTGTCTGCACGACATATCTCATTGATGAAGATGTCTTTCAAAAGGTTCTTGATAAGTTCTCCGGCGGGAAGACGGACGATAGGAGTGTGTTGAAAGCTTGTTTGAGAACAGGATATGGTTTCTGATAATATATCTCCTGATTATGAATATCATCGGGATAGCTGTTATGGGCATAGATAAATCCAAGGCGAAACACCATGCGTGGAGAATACCAGAGAAGATGCTTTTTCTTGTGAGTTTGTTCGGAGGGAGTATCGGCACATGGGCTGGAATGTATCTATTCAGGCATAAGACGAAGCATTGGTACTTTGTGACAGGGATGCCTGCCATACTGATCATGCAGATTGCAGCGGGAGTATGGGGATTTATGAAACTATCTGGATGAAGGAGAATTAAGTTTTGATTTACCAAATATATCTGAAAAGGATTGTTTTTCAGCATGTAGGCTGAAATGTGTTTAAACAGTCGGATGTAATGGAATATTTGGATTGCTCAAAGACCAAAGCCGGAAGAGAAGGCGCCCTGGGGTGTGAGCGGATTACGAACGAAAATATCATGTCTGCCGACAGCAGGAACCCAGATGCCTCCCAGCGTTTTGTCCTTGCTGTTTTTCCCTCTCCCTTATTGCAATCACTTTGAAATTGTGTATAATATTTTAAAAAGGGAGGTGTACTTTATGCTAAACAAACTGGATCCGTACATAGGGCCGATCATCTGTGTGTGCTTTTTATTTCCGATACTCGCAGCTCTGTTTACTTTGCCTTTCCTCATCCGTAACTACCGTAAATACGGCGGTATAGCGCTTATGCGCGTGCTGGTCGTGTATTCCTTTATATTTTATGAAATGTGCGCCCTTTTCCTGACGGTGTTGCCGCTGCCGAGTCTGAAGAGCGTAGCGGCCGCGGCTCCGATGCGTCCTTGCTTTATCCCGTTCACGGATCTTATGACCGGATTGCAGAACCACGGGATTTCTTTCTCATCTCCTGCGACGCTGCTGCGCATTTCCAACTGGCTGGG
>CAZNXL010000194.1:0-4193 GCA_964577075.1 uncultured Dorea sp.
GCGGACAAACGGTTTTCAAGACCGCCTCGTTATGACCACTTCGATACCTCTCCACCTGATATTAAATTGTGTTCCAAACTCTTAAGTCCCAACAACAATATGCATTGTATCACACAAAAAAATACTCGTCAATATCTAAGTTGGGAGATTTTTTTACACTTTTTTACTTAGATTTTCCCTCGGATTTTTTCTCATTGCAAAGCCTTCTCCTCCGCTTGAGGAATCCTTCCGCTATTTCCAAATCTTCCGGTGTTGTGATCTTGATATTTTCATAAGATGCTAAAAAAAGCTTTACCGGTTTTTTTAACATCTGTTCAACAACCATCGCATCGTCTGTCACATTAACAGATTGTTCCCTCATAAGCTTAGAATATGCTTCCTTAATTAAAGAACTTTCGAAAATCTGAGGCGTCTGAACCGTCCAGACATATTTGCGCGGCGGCGTCTGCGCAGAGAATGTATTATCATCCACCAGCTTAACAGTGTCCTTGCTCGGCATTCCTGCTACACAGGCGCCGTACTTAACAACTGTCTCGTAACCCCTCTGCAGGATCTTCTCATCCACGAACATCCTGGCGCCGTCATGTATGAAGATATAGTCACTGTCCGCAACAGCCTGCAGCCCCTGCCACACGGAATCATAGCGTTCCGCGCCGCCTGTGACAATATCGCTGACTTTTGTAAATTGATATTTTTTTACAATCTCTTCTTTTACATATGATTCCTGCCCGTTTCCCGCGACCAGTATAATATTATCTATAACATGAGAATCCTGAAAAGCCTTCAATGTATAGTAGATAATTGGCTTCCCATCAAGCTTAATATACTGCTTTTGTATTTTTGTTCCCATGCGCTTTCCCTGACCGGCTGCAAGGACAATTGCACTGCAACGTTTTTTATCCGTCAGATCCATACTGTATTCTCCATTCTTTTTTTACTTCCACTCCAGATGCTATCTCTCGCCCAGCTTCAGATTCGGGATGGCATTCAGATCCCAGCCGTGTCTTGTTCCTGCCATATATTCGTAATAAGCGGCAGCTCCAATCATCGCTGCATTATCGGTACAATATATCGGCGAAGGATAGTAGAGCTTCACACCCCGCTCTTCACATGCGCGTTTCATAGCTTCGCGTAAAGCGCTGTTAGAAGCCACTCCTCCGGCAATGGCGAACTTATCCGCCTGATATTCTTCTACTGCGTGCATGGCATTGGCAACCAGTACATCCGTAACTGCCCTCTGGAAGGAAGCTGCAAGATCTGCCTGACTGTATTCTTCCCCTTTCATCTTACAGCCGTTAATGTAATTGAGAACTGCAGATTTCACACCGCTGAAGCTGAAATCATATGGTGCATCCTCTACATGTGCACGCGGAAATGTAATTGCTTCCGGATTCCCGTCTTTGGATATTTTGTCAATTTTCGGTCCTCCCGGATATCCAAGTCCTATCGCTCTTGCCACTTTATCAAATGCTTCTCCCGCAGCATCATCCCTTGTACGTCCGATAATATCAAATTTCCCATAATCTTTCACCCGTACCAGATGTGTGTGTCCGCCGGATACCACCAATGAGAAGAACGGCGGTTCCAAATCCGGATGTTCAATAAAGTTTGCCGCGATATGTCCTTCGATATGATGCACGCCAACCAATGGCTTTTTTGCAGCATACGCGATTGCCTTCGCTTCTGCCACTCCTACCAGCAGAGCGCCTACGAGCCCCGGCCCATAGGTAACACCGATTGCATCTATGTCATCTAATGTTACTGAAGCTTCCAAAAGCGCTGCCTCTATAACCTGGTTGATCTTCTCTATATGCTTTCTTGACGCAATCTCCGGCACAACTCCGCCGTATAATGTGTGAAGTGCAATCTGGGACGAAATAATATTGGACAATACTTCTCTTCCGTTATTTACAACTGCTGCCGCTGTCTCATCGCAGGAGCTTTCGATTGCAAGTATTAAAACGTCTTTTTTACTTTCCATAATTCTTTCCTTTTGATCTCTATCCTTAATCTTTATTCTCAATCTATATCTGCTCTTCACTAATTTTCTACTAATCTTCAAAAACAAGTTCCCTGGAGCGTCTGTCTTTTGCGGCAACAGCCTTCGGGAATATCTGTCGGACCTCGTCCATGTACTCCTCAGGATGATTCAGCGACGGACTGTAATGTGTAAGCCACATCTCTTTCACCTGCGCCTCCCTGGCAAGCTGAGCTGCTTCATAGAACGTCATGTGCTTATATTCTTTAGCCTTTTTCTGCTTATCTTTCTCGCCGTACATCCCCTCACATATGAAAAGGTCTGACTTAGCTGCATTCACTCTGATAGAATCCGTAGGTCTTGTATCTGTACAATACGTGACCTTGATCCCTTTTCTTGCCGGTCCGAGCACCATATCCGGTGTATATACCTGTCCCTCCGATTCTACGATCTCCCCCCGCTGCAATATTCCCCAGTATCTCTGAGGGATCTGTGCTGCATTGGCACGCTCCACATCAAACTTTCCTGCCCGGTCTATCTCCAGCGTGTATCCATAGCAAGTAACATTATGGTTCACACGGAAAGCTTTAAGACGGTATCCGCCTAGCTCAAATGTCTGCTCCGGCTCCGTGATCTCTACATAGTTTATATAGAACGGAAGCTCCGGTGCGATCACGCGCAGGGAATCTACTACTTTTCTCAAGCCTTTCGGACCGATCAATGTCAAAGGCTCTGTTCTGTCAGCATTTCCCATCGTAAGAAGCAGTCCCGGCAATCCGCTGATATGATCTCCATGATAGTGGGTGAAACATACCACATCTATAGGCTTAAAACTCCACCCTTTCTCTTTGATCGCTATCTGTGTTCCTTCCCCACAATCGATCAAAAGGCTGCTTCCGTTATATCTTACCATCAACGATGTCAGCCACCTGTATGGCAGCGGCATCATACCTCCTGTTCCTAATAAACATACATCTAACATGTCTTACCTCTTTATCCTTATATCTAATTAAAATGAATCTTTTATATCAATGGGAATCCGGAAGCTCTCCACAAGCTCATCATAACACTTCTCACAAAGTTCAAAATGATCCTGTCTGTTGTCTTTTTCCGAAGAGTATCCCCATCTTTTTTCTACTTCCAGCACATCCTCTATAGGAACCCCTGCTTTGACCGGAATCACTTTTCCGCATTTATTGCAGATAATCTTTTCCACCTCGCGAATCTCTTTTGTCGTATCTTTATATTGGCGCATATTATACCTCCATCTTTCTCCTCTTGGTTACGCCTACATTATATAAAACTGTCAAAGCATATTGTAGTGGGAAGTGCTGTCACAACTTCCATTTATTTTCCAACCTTCCGGCTCATAAGTATAGCATCCTCTTCCGGTTTTGTGTAAAAATTCCTTCGGATCCCGTCTATGGTAAACCCGTGGCTTCTATAGAATGCTATCGCGCCCTGATTGCTTTCCCGCACGTCCAAAAGAATACTCTCTGCCCCTCGCCTGCGGCAAAGCTGTTCAAGCTCCTTCAAAAGCCTCCCTGCAATCCCTTTTCTTCTATGATCTTTTGCTACCGCTATTCTTGCGATCTCTCCTTCATATATGGAAAAACAGGCGATCACATATCCCAGGAGCCTGTCCCCATGCCAAGCCCCCAAAAGCTCCGTATGATCTTGCCGCAGGCTCCCGGAAATTCCGATCATCCCCCACGGATCCGGAAATATCTCTTTTTCAAGTTCATAAATTCTTTCTACATCTTCATCTGCAATCTTCATTATTATAATATCAGTATTATCCATCAAAGCTTTACCTGTATCCGGCATATTATTTGCCTTCTCTCTCCTGACTTTCGCGTTCTTTCCGCTCACGCTCCGCCTGCGACACTCTCAGATAATCCGGTCCATGCTCTGCTGCCGTCTCGGTTTTCCCGGCTCTGTAATAACGGATTCCCAGTGCTGCCACCGATGCGCTGCGCTGTCTGTTCATATTACAAGGGGCAAAGGAAATCTTTTTTCCTGCCATAATCTGTCCTGTCAACACCTTTCTGAATACCGGAACGCCGTCTCCGAGAAAAATCACTTTCCTATTATAAACGCAGAGCTTTTCGCAGAGCTTTTCAATGCTGACAGCCATTTGATCTTCAAGAACTACTAACTCATCTTCTTTGAATTCATAGATTCCTGTATACACCTGTCCTCTTCTTGCATCCAT
>CAZNXL010000195.1:0-4185 GCA_964577075.1 uncultured Dorea sp.
TATATAACAGGGTACCGCGTCTCCTGAGAGAAAAAGTAAAGGAAATTTTAATTGATTCTGGCAAGGAAGAATTGATAACAGAAGAGACGGTTTAGTAGGAAGGAAAGTGAGGGGCATGAAAAGGATGGACAAGTTATTTAATCAGATTAGTATTATTTTTGGAGTTGTTGGCGGGGTGTTATCTTACTGGGTTGGCGGATGGGATATACTTCTTAAGACAATTGTATTTCTTGCAGTAGTGGATTATATCACAGGCATTATCAAGGGCATATATCTTAAGGAATTGTCCTCGGAAACCGGCTTTCAGGGATTGCTTAAAAAAATTGTGATGTTTATCGTAATCGCAGTAGCGTTTTCAATACAAGAGTTAATCGGAGGCAAGATACCACTACGGGAAGTAGTTATAATGTTTTATATCGCAAATGAAGCATTGAGTTTATTAGAGAATGCGGCGATATTCGTACCAATACCGGAAAAGCTTAGAGAGACATTGTTACAACTAAGAGATACACACACAGAAGAACCAGAGGACGAGTAACGTCGCCCTCTTTTCATGTGCGACATCGCACAGGAAGGAGCAAGAATATGAAAAAGGTTATAGACGTATCTTCCTACAACAGTGTTGTTGACTGGAAAAGCGCTAAGAAGCAGGGCGTTGACGGTGCTATTCTGAAAATCATCAGGAAAGACCTGACGCGGGACAATCAGTTTAACAGTAATTACAAAGGCTGTGAATCAGAAGGCATCCCGTGGGGCGTATATAACTACAGCTATGCAACTACTGTGAGCAAGGCGCAATCCGATATGAAGCTGGTTTGCGATGTCTTGGACGGGCTGTCTAAGAAATATTTCACGCTGGGCGTGTGGTTCGACATCGAGGACAAAGTACAGGCATCATTAAGCAAATCTGCCATTGCCAAGATCATTAATGCCGCTCAAAAGGTGGTTGAGGGCAGAGGGTACCAGTTCGGCGTGTATACGGGGCTGGCTTATTACAAGGAACACATGGACATCCAGACGATCGATTGTAAGCGTTGGTGGATTGCCCGATATTATAAGGGATACGATGCAATGAAATTTGAAACCGACCCGAACGAGACGTACAAGCCCCTGTCCGATTGCTGGGCGTGGCAGTACACATCCAGCGGGACGTTTTCACCGAAGATATGTAGCGGAAATAGCGGAAATGTAGATCTCAGCGTGTTGTATGAAGAATCAAAGGAGGAAACCGCAATGACAATCAAAATAGGAAGCGCCAGAATAGACGAACGGGGAAAAACAAGCGGAGGAGCTGTTGGCGATCAAAAGCAGACATCCAGCACAAACGACACCAAAGGCGAAGTGAGTATGCAGAATTTCTACGTACATAGCAAGGGCTGGTATATTTTCAGGCCGAAGGATGCGGCGATCGCAACTAAGATCGCAAGTGCCATGAAAACGGCTTGTAACAATGCAAATATTGGATATGATCAAGGCAACCGTCTGGGCGTTATTAAGTATGGCACTGCCACAAAGACAAAAACGGAATGCGATTGTAGCAGTCTGGTTCGTCAGTGCGTCAAAGAAGCTTCCGGGAAAGACCCAGGCAATTTTACAACAGCGAACGAGCCGGAGAAATTAAAGGCTTCCGGCCTGTTTGAGAGCAAAATTGCTTATACGTCCGGAACGAAGCTATACACTGGGGACGTGCTGGTGACAAAAACCAAGGGGCATACCGTGATAGTGGTAGAGGGATATGCAAGGACGGGATCCAGCGCATCGACATCTGCAAAGAAAACCTACAGTGGCACATTTCCGGCATTACCGCCAAGAGGATACTATAAACTCGGTGACGGATATAAGACCCTGACCAATTACACGACTCAGATCAAGCGATTGCAGAAGCTTCTTAACTGGATTCTTGATCTAACGCTTACCGTGGATGGCGATTATGGGAAGAAAACTGCGGAGGCCGTTGCAACTTTCCAGAAGAAATATAGTCTTACGGTTGACAAGGAATTTGGGCAAAAGAGCCTTGCAAAAGCAAAAACCATAAAGAAATAATAAAGTGGTCTATAGTAATAATTAACAAAATTTATTAGGGCGCAAGTTGGTAACAAAATCGCCAGCAAACAGCGAAAATGCGCTACTTAATAATATGGATAAGATGAAGGAAGCCTTTGATGATTGAGAGGTGTATGCCCCGGAAACGGCGAGTTTCCGGGGTTTTTGTTATACTCATTTTTAAGGAAGGGGCTGCTATATGACACTTCAGGAATTTTTTAATGTAAAAGAATCCTACCGGCTTCCCGACAAGATCATGGAAGTGTTACTATCGGATACGGCGAAAGACGTTATTTTAGAAATAAAAAAGAGCGTTTCTTGCGATATCCGGGATACATTCCAGGAAGAACAGGGAGACCGCAAGAACTTCAAACAGGATTTTACGCCGGATTGCATTTGCTCTATGATGGCTGGAATGACGGCTGACGGGAACGATTAGCAAGGCAGGCAGAAGGGAGAATAAGGGAATGGCTGATACAAGAACACATGATCAGTGCAGTGATCGGCCTTCCGTTGCCGGATGCGTGGGAAATTCTGCAAAATCTAAAGCAGATTGATAGAGAGGAGCAACGGTTAAGTGCTCGGATATATGATATGTATTCACAATTAACGGGAAAACCGGGGGATATGAAAGTCGCGGAAGAACATAAAAACCTCATAAGATCAAGACAGGAAATGAAAAAATGGTTGCATTTTCCGCGAAAGTATTTGCCTTGTATGTGGAAGGCGGGTGTGTTACAATCATTAGCAGACAGATTTTAGAAGAGAAAGAGAGGATGAGATCATGCATAATTTTACACAATATATGCCAACAAAAGTTGTGTTTGGAAAGGAAACGGAGCGAGAGACAGGAAAACTGGTTAAGGAGCTTGAAGCCTCGAAAGTGCTGCTCGTATACGGAAGCGGGAGCGTTGTTAAAAGCGGACTTCTTGATACGATAAAGGAGGCGCTTGAAAAAGAGAATATCGGTTATGTCGAGCTTTCCGGAGTTCAGCCGAATCCTCGTCTGAAGCTTGCAAGAGAAGGAGTGAAAAAGGCTATAGATTTTGGCGCAGAATGCATGCTGGCCGTAGGAGGAGGGAGTGTCATTGATACAGCGAAAGCTGTTGCGGTAGGTACAGCGAATCCGGAGATTGACATCTGGGACGTATGGACAGGAAAGGTGGCGGTGAGTCGGGCAAAACCGGTAGGTGTAGTTCTCACGATCTCAGCAGCAGGAAGTGAGATGAGTGATTCCGCAGTAATTACAGACGAAGAAAACCATAAAAAAGTAGGATTTAATTCAGATATTGTGCGTCCGAAATTTGCGGTGATGAATCCTGAGATTACATATACTTTACCGAAGTATCAGCTTACATGCGGGATTGTCGACATATTAATGCATACGCTGGAGAGATATTTTACTCCGGTAAGGGGCAATCAACTGACAGACGAGATTGCGGAAGGTCTTATGAGGACGATTATTAAGAATGGAAAGATCGCTTATGAGAATCAGAAGGATTATGAAGCTATGAGTGAGATCATGTGGTGTGGAAGTCTGTCTCATAATAATCTTACAGGGTTGGGAAGACCGAAAGATTTTTCCTGTCATAAACTGGGACATGAGATTGGCGGTATGTTTGATGAAGCCCACGGTGCAACTCTCTCAGCAGTGTGGGGAAGCTGGGCGAGATATGTCTATAAGCTCGACATACCGAGATTTGCCAATTATGGAAGGAAAGTCTGGGAAATTGAAAAGGAAGGTGAGGAGGAAACTGCGGTATCGGCAATTGAGGCAACGGAAGAGTTTTTCAGATTCTTACATATGCCTGCCTGTATCGGAGAGATGAAGATCGGCGTACAGCCTGATGAAGTGCTGAAAAAAATGGCCGACAGTGCGACAAAGGGTGATACAGTAAAGCTTGGCTGTTTCAAGAAGCTTGATGCACAGGATATGTATGAGATCTATAAGGCGGCAAACCACAGATAATCCGAATATTAACTGGATGTATCTGGCGGTACTGCAAATATAAGTGACTTTAAGAATGTTATGAGAGAACCAGATATAAAAAGCTATTGATAACCTGTAAGGACAGGTAGTACAATAGAAATATAAACTATAAAGATAGCAATTTGGTAAATAGTCAAGAACTATTTTGAAAT
>CAZNXL010000196.1:0-4172 GCA_964577075.1 uncultured Dorea sp.
TCCCGCTTTGCGCCCGAAATCATCCGCCACCTCCGTAATCTTTTTGCCGAGGTCATCAAAAAAATCTGCCACCACAAACATCCTCCTTTCGTATTTTTATAATTCTCTCAGTCTGTTTAATGACTGGTAGATATCTATAGTGCCATATCCCCACTCCCGATTGGGATAAGTCATATTCTCTCTTTGATTTGTTCCAAATAATATAATGTTACGTATCTGGCTGCATGTAACTCCACGAACCGTGGGCTGCTTCAAAAACCACTCCATCAGCAGCGCCACCGTTCCCGCACCTATTCCCACAGATGCGCTGGAACCGCTTTGGTTCACAAACCTTCCATCGGGGACAAGCCCCGTGATCTCCACCCCCGGAACCGCAAAATCCGGCTTTATCATCGTACCTCTAGTATACCCTCTTCCAGAATTAATATCAATACTATTATCCGCACTATTATAATAGGAAACCGTGATGGAATCTCTTGCACTGCCCGGCTCTGTCAACGTCGTATAGGGGTTAGCTTCCAGAAAATACACATTACTTTCCAAAAATTCCTGTACCGGAAGCCAGATATGATAATCCCCGTTTACAATATATCCCGGTTCAATTCCAATCTTCCATATTCCTGCCGCTACACCCGTAAAGCGGAAGAAGATAAGCTGAGAATCACTATTTTCTATAAGCAGCCGGTATTCCACTTCCACCGTGGTCCTGTCAAACGGAAAAATAAGCGTATATCTGCTGGTTGGTCTTAAGGATAATCTGGGACTTCTCTCCCCTGATGGAGACACCAGATAGGCTGTCATAATATTCGGAAGAGTACACCACATCTCCGCAACAAATCCTCTCGTGCCGCCTTCTACACGAATTTCCGCCTCATTGGCCTCCCCGCCTGCTTCCACCTCTCCGTAATAGTGATGCCGGTTACTTGCCTCATTGCCTCCTCCGACCACAACACAATGATTCAATAAATTTGCATAAGAGTTCAGAACTCTTGAAAGGATCGCGGCTCCATTATGACCGCCAAAATTGGTCCCGAGAGCAACGCATATTACAAGTGGAAGATTACGTTTTCCCGCCAGTTCACTGAGATACCGCATTCCCATTATAATATCGTTTTCCTGATAGCAGGGAGCGTCACTGTAAATGGCATAAAACTCTTTCAGATACTCTTTTGCTTCTTTTAACTTCACAACCCCTATAGCCGCCTCCGGCGCCGCTCCTGAAAACTGGTTCTGCGCATCGGCGCCGCCTGCCGCCACGCTGGCAAGAAATGTTCCATGTCCATTCTCATCCCGGCTGGGTACAAGATCCTCCGGTGCCCCTGACCTAAGGGCTTCATTGATCATCTCTTCTGTGTATTCGCTTCCATATGCAAATCCTTCCGGCAGATTGCCGGTCTGTATCGTCTGATCCCAGATTCCCGCTATCCTTGTCCCTCCTATGGAATTCCGGAAGATGTTATTCTTATAATCTATCCCGGTATCCACAAATCCGATCATGATCCCCCGTCCCCGAAGCTCCAGTGCGGGATAATTCTGAACAACGCTGATTCCTGCAGCATTCAATGCGCCGGTATCTATCAGCGAATAACATCCGGGGATCGTATAATAGAAATATCTTTCTAACGTAAGTTCCCCCGCAATATCCTGATCCACATATATTGCACGATATCCAAGCCCAAGATTCTGAAAGCAGGCCCTGTTCTCATCGACCGCCACATTGTCCTGACTCCGGTAATCAGGAATCAAAAAGTCCATATATTCCTGCGATAATATCTTTTCTCTGCAGCTTTCCTTGCTCATAAGAAACGCCTCACATACTTTTTTTTAAGTATATGAGACGCAAGTCTTTACTTATGTCTTACTCTGCATAAGCTCTATTCAACGCGGGCAACCGCCTGACCCCGAAGTGAGATGACCGGTCCGCCTGTTCCGTTAATATATCCTTCCGTGATCGTCACCTGTCCGATACTGTCATCTTTCGGGATCTCAAACATAATATCCAGCATAAATTCTTCAATAATTGCCCTCAGCGCTCTGGCGCCTGTATCTTTCTTCATTGCCTTCCTGGCGATAGCGCGCAGGGCGCCTTCCTCAAACTCAAGCTTCACTTCATCTAATGCCAGAAGCTTTTGATACTGTTTTAAGATAGCGTTCTTAGGTTCCCTTAATATCTTAACAAGCATATCTTCATTAAGCCCCTGCAGGGAAAATACGACAGGGAGACGTCCCAAAAACTCAGGGATCATTCCAAAGGTACGCAGATCTTCAATCGTCACCTTCTCAAGGATCTTCTTATCGTGATCATACTTATCCTTAAGATCCGCGCCAAACCCAATGGCCGACTGGCTGGTCAGCCTCTCCCTGATAATTCCTTCCAGATCCGGAAAAGCTCCGCCGCAGATGAACAGAATATTTCTTGTATTCACCGTCGTAAGCGGCACCATGGCATTCTTACTGTTAGCGCCAACCGGGACTTCCACTTCGCTGCCTTCCAAAAGCTTCAACATTCCCTGCTGCACAGATTCTCCGCTGACATCACGCTGGCTGGAATTTTTCTTCTTGGCGATCTTATCGATCTCGTCAATGAAGATGATCCCCTGTTCCGCCTTCTCCACGTCATTATCAGCCGCAGCGAGAAGCTTCGATACAACACTCTCAATATCATCGCCTATGTATCCTGCTTCAGTAAGTGACGTGGCATCTGTGATCGCAAGCGGTACATCAAGAAGCCTTGCGAGCGTCTTTACAAGATAAGTCTTGCCGGAACCTGTCGGCCCGATCATCAGCATATTAGACTTTTCAATCTCAATATCATCCATCGTATCCGTCGCCACGCGTTTATAATGATTATAAACAGCTACGGACATAACTTTTTTTGCATACTCCTGGCCTACCACATACTCATCCAGTCTTGCCTTGATCTTATGCGGCGCCGGAAGATTGCGGATATCTACGAGAGGTTTCCTTTCCTCTCCTTCTTTTTTCTTCCTGATCTTCTGTTTCTTCGGCACGTCCTGCTCTACATCCGCAAGATTTACAAACTGCATCCCCGGCATATTCATAAACTGGGTGTAATCAATCTGTCCGTTATTCATCATGTCAAAACTCTTTTGCATACAATCATTACAGACACAGATATGATTGGGAAGATGAATCATCTTTCCCGCCACGCTCTCAGGCCTGCGGCAGATAAAGCACACTTTTTCATACTCGTCATCATCATTCTTATCTGAATGTTCCACAGTCACATTCTCACCATGAACTTCTTCCACTTCATTTTCCAATGTCTTGTCCTGATCAGACATAAGTCACCTTCCTTCTACCGATCTACGGTCTTTCCTGTCATTGCTATAAATTCTTCTTCCGATATGATCGGAATCCCGAGCTCATTCGCCTTTTTATTCTTAGAGGATGTAGAATGTACATCGTTATTGATCAGATAATCTGTTTTCTGTGTCACCGAACCGGTAACCTTCCCGCCCAGGCTCTCTATGAACTCCTTTACCTCATTGCGGTTTGCAAAACGCTCCACACTTCCGGTAATTACGAACTTCTTTCCTTCCAGTATACGCTCTGTATTATCCCCTATTTCTTCCGGAATTTCCAGCTCTTTGAGCAAATTTAATAATAATTTTATATGATTATCGTCATTAAAGTAGGAAACAAATGCTCCCGCCAGCACTCCTCCGATACCATCGATGGCGCTTAATTCTTCCTCTGTTGCATGGATCATGGCATTCACATCATTATGAAACTCCCGGCATATTACTTTTGCATTTGCCAGACCGATACCTGCGATCCCAAGGCTGTAGATCACTCTCGGAAGCGTTGTCACCTTTGCTTTTTCTGCGCTTGCAATCAGCTTATTATAAGATTTTTCTCCAAATCCTTCCATTGTCTGAATCTCGTCCTTGTACCGGTCTAAATGAAAAATATCAGAAAATTCACGAATGAATCCTTTTACAATAAACTTCTCCAGAGTCGCCTCAGAAAGTCCCTCGATATTCAGAGCATCCCTGCTCACAAAGAGGGCAAATGCTTTCACATGCTTTGCCTGACACTCCGGATTCACACAGTACAGTGCCTTTGCATTACTGACTTTTCCGATCTCCGTCTTCTCCCCGCACACCGGACAGACAGCCGGGATGTCTTTCACGCCGCTTCTCGTAAGG
>CAZNXL010000197.1:0-4155 GCA_964577075.1 uncultured Dorea sp.
AAGATTCAGAAATTTTCCAAAGGTGACTTTCGACTTGCCAGGCCGGAAGTAGAGTTTGAGGAAACAAATCTGGTACTGATTATTGGTGAAGGGGAAGTATACAGGGGGAGTTTCCAAATTAAAAGTAAAGATGACAATAAAATCAGGGGACTTTTATATCCCTCTTCTTTTCGTGTTCATTTTAAGAATCAGGGATTTGACGGGAATCCTGCAAAAGTGGAATTCACTTATGATGGCAGGGGATTAAAACCGGGACATGTGGAGAACGGCAGGATTACGGTAGTATGCTCGGGAGGCGAGTATGAGCTCTCGTTTACTGCGATCATTGAAAAACCATATATTATGACTGCTTATGGGAAAGTACAGAATACAGATGATTTCCGTAAGCTTGCGATCAAAGATTATTCCGAGGCGGGTCGTCTGTTTCGGTCAAAGTCGTTTTATGAAATTCTAAAATACGAAAATGAACGCATTTTCTATCTCTATGATAATATGCGCCGCTGGTCGCTGGGTGAGCAGGCGATGGAAGAGTTTTTAGTCGGCATCAAGCAGAAAGAATGTATCTTTTTAACACTTGCCGGGGAAGGTATGCTGTTTGAAGATATTCATGAATCGACGAAGGGGATCCTCTCTGTGATGAAAAATACCTGGGGGTTCATGCCGGTTCATGTGCAGGCGGACGGGCAGTTTTTGAAGATATTAAGACCGGAGATCACGACGGAAGATTTTATTGGAAATACTCTGGAGGTTGAATATCTGGTTCGCCCTGAATTTTTGCACAGGGGACGTAATTACGGTGCGATCCGGTTCGTGACACCATATGAAACGCTGTCTTATGAGATCGAAGTTCTGCAGAGCAGTGAGTACGATGAAAACCACCATATGGCGGAACTTCTGGGCGCGCAGATCCTGAAAGAGTACGTAGGATATGTGGCGGGACGAAGGGAGATAGACCAGTGGGTGAACAGCACTATAGAAAAGGTATCAGCTCTCAGAAAGATAGATCCTAACAGTGAAACGTACCAGCTTCTTCAGGCCCACATATATATTAAAGGACATAGGATAGAAGAGGCAAAATGGATCCTGGAGAATTATAATTACAACCGCTTTGCAATTGGAAAAGACCCGATCATGAACTGTTATTATCTGTATCTTACGGCATTGATCCGGGGGAAGAATCATACGGACAGAGTTCTTGATGAGATTGAGAAGACGTATATGCGTTATCAGGACAGCTGGGCATTGCTGCTGATGATCATTCACCTCGATCCAAGATATAAAAATCCATATAAGCGTCTGGAAGTTTTAGAACAGCAGTTTGAGTTTAATTGTCATCAAGTGTTATTTTACTTAGAGTCATATCTGTGTTATCAGGAGAAACCGATTCTGCTTAGAAAGCTTGGAAAATTTGAGAGGCAGGTTTTGGAATTTGCCTCCAAGTACCGTTTGATAACGAAGGAGCTGGCGCTTTATATAGCAAATTTTGTAAGCCAGCAGAAATCTTACACAGAGCCCTTGTTCCGGATTCTGGTGCGTATTTATGATATGTACAATGAAAAAATGATTCTGAATACAATCTGCACACTTCTGATAAAAGGAAATAAGACGCAGAAAAAGTATTTTGTGTGGTATCAGCGCGCGGTAGAGGCGGAGCTTAAGATTGCCCAGTTATATGAGTATTATATGATCACTCTTGATACGGAAACATTGAGAGGGCCGCTTCCAAAGACGATTTTTCTGTATTTTATGCATGGAAATACACTTGATTATAAAAAGGCCGCCTTTCTGTATGCGAATCTTTTAACTTATGAGGTTGGCGGAGAGAGCCTGTTTTTAAGCTATCATGAACAGATGGTGGAATTTACATGGGAGCAGCTTTTAAAAAGACATATTACAGAAAATCTCAGGGTATTGTACAAGCGTTTCTGTGTGTTAGATGAGATGAATGACGAACGCATGGAGGCGATGAGGGATATCTGTTTTTCCTATAGTGTGTCTACGAAGGTTGCAGACATGAATTACGTCCTGGTCATTGAAAAAGACGGCGCGGTCAGACAGAGAGTCCCTTATGAACATGATGGAGAGACTATCATACGATTGTATGACAAGGAGTCGAGGATCGTATGGGAGTCTGTATCGGGACGCTACTACACGGATTCTATCCCATATGAAACAAAACGATTGTTTTATGAGCCTCGTTTTCTTGACATGTATAAAAAATATGAGAAATCTGAAGGGAAATGGCCGGAATCCGGTGCGCCGGAGGAATTGACGCTGGACAATATTAAAGAAAAAGGGATTGCTGCGTTTGACGAACAGGAAGTATTCCGCTATTGCAGCCACATGGTAAGAGATACGAATTATGAGGAAGAAGAATCCCTCACATATGTATGTTTTGAATTATTTAAACGCCAGCAGTACGATAAGGCGACTCTTACGTATCTCGCAAACTGGTACTGCGGCGCTACCGATGATATGAAAAAATTATGGCTGGCGCTGAAAGATTATGAAGTCCCTTCATATAAAATCGGCGAGCGTATTATTACGCAGATGGTCTTTTCTGAGAATTTGTTCCGCGAGGAGAAGATCTTTGAGGATTATTATCTGTCCGGCAATGCATATTTTCGATTAAAGCAGGCGTATCTTGCGTACGCGTCCAAAGAATATATTGTGTTTGGGCGCGAGCTGGAGAAAAGTGTATTTGAGATCATAGCAAATGAATGTGAGAAAGGAGAAGAGCTTGCTGATGTGTGCAAAGTGGCGCTTCTTAAATATTTTTCACATCAGAACTATCCGGCTGATTATGAGTCGGCGCTTCATCAGCTTCTGAGAGAAATGTGTGAAAAACAGATCGTATTTCCGTTTTATATGAATTATAAGGAAGCATGGCTGAGGGAATTACAGCTTCATGATAAGGCGATGATCTTCTATCAGGCGGAACCCGGAAGCAGCGTGGAATTATATTATAAGATGAAGCGCGGGGGCCGGGAGGAATTGGGCTACCGCTGTGAGACTCTTCTGCCGCTGTTCGAAAGTCTGTACGTAAAGCAGTACGTATTATATAACGATGAATGTGTCAATTATTACTTCAAAGAGACAAAGGGAAAGAAAGTAATCACATCAGAAAAGCAGATTTTGGAGGGCCGGTGCAGGACAGAGAACGGGAAGTACGGGAGAATTAATGAAATGTCATGCGCATCTTTCGCAAAACGTAAGAAAATGATGGCAGCTTTTTCTGAAGAAGAGAAGATGGCAAATCTGCTGTTTAAAGTATACTAGGATTGGAGGAGGAAGCGTAAAATGGGCAGAGGAAGCATCCTGGGATATGACCTGAATGAAAAATACTGTCAGATCAGTTATTATGATGAAACAGAAGAAGAGCCGAAAACTCTTGAAGTCTCCACTGAACATTGTCAGGTTCCTCTTATGATCGGAAAGGCGGATGGCAGATGGGTATACGGAATGGAGGCAAAACGACTGAAGCTTCTCGGTGTTTGTGTCGCTGTGGATGATCTGTATGTGAAGGCTATGAATCGCAGAAAAGTTACGTTGGGCGATGAGGTGTTTGACGCAGTGTGGCTGCTTGCGAAGTTTATCCATCTTACATTAAAGCCCTTTGACGATATTGAATATCTGACGTTTTCTACACAATTTACGAATGTAGATGTGTCAAAGATGTTGAAAAGTATCGGAAAACATCTGGGAATTGACAAAAAGAAGATTTGTGTTCAGGATTACAAAGAGAGCTTTTGCCAGTACATGTTTTTCCAGCCAAAAGAGTTATGGCAGTACGAATCTGCATTATTTTTCTGCGATGACCAGAAGATCAATGCATATATGCTGAAGAAATTAAATGTGGCGAACAGCCGGGAAAAGGAACTGTTTGTGACGGTTGACGAGGTGGCGAATGCCCATATCAAAGAACTGGAAGCAATTCGCTTCTTTACAGAGGATGAAGAGAAGGCGAAGACTGCAGATGAGACCTTTAAATCTTTTATTCAGAGCGTATTTGAAAAAAAGGTGATCTCTTCAGTTTACCTTACCGGTGACGGATTTGAAAATAACTGGTATCCGCAATCGCTCAGAGTCCTGTGTAACGGACGCAGAGCATTTGTAGGAAATAATCTGTACAGCAAGGGTGCATGTTACACATCC
>CAZNXL010000198.1:0-4146 GCA_964577075.1 uncultured Dorea sp.
TAGAAGTCAATGTGCACGTATTTGCTCAGCTCGTTGAGCCAGTTGCAAATAAACTCTGAGTATTTGATCGTTGACTCCACAACTCCGTATCTAAGCTTCATGAGCTGTGAAACCCGAAGTATTCCGTCAATCTCATCGCCGAGCGAGAACAGTCTGATGTTGGTCAGTCGTTTCTCTGCGATTACGACAATAAGCTGCGATAACAACTTCTGCATTCGATTCTCAAAAATTTCTGGGCTGTATTCGTTGATTGTGTCACCCAATAATCCTTTGATTGTAAACTCCGTTCCATAATGAGTATCAGCAAAACAAACAACCGCCTCTTGGTAGCCGTGCTGATATGGAATAATGGACGGAACCTGCATCGGCTCCAACTCTCTAATAGCGTCGCAAATCTTTTCGCAAATTAACTCATCGCGTGAATGCTCGCGCAGCCATTTGTTGTATTCCAGTTTTTCATCACGTAGCTTTTGTCTTTCAATTTGAACGTCTCTTTTTTCGAGGCGCAGCTGTGCAATGTATCCTTCGCTCGCCGCGTCAACGACTTTCTTTTCTCCAAAATAATCCGCAACGAATTTCCCGCCGAATATTGTCTGGCTTGCCTTTCTCAAAGTGTCACTATGGCAATTGATTCCATACTTGGCAACGATTTCTGCCCAGTCCATATCATTTGTGCCGTTGATTTTGTCTCTGATATCTTTTAAGCAAAGCTCATACTGTTCTCTGCTGATTCCATATTTTGCCAGTTCGTTATCGATATCGCTCAAATCCTTACCCTCCCTTATCTTGTCCTTTTACTCTCCTGAAGAGCATTTCTTCTTTTCTCTCCTATACGACAACATTTTTTCGATTTGCATGTGCCAAAATGTCGCGGACAGATCGGGACTTTTTGATAGCGTGTTTTTTTCGCGGTGTAAAATACGAGCCGATTTTTGTATGTTTTTGCAAATTATGCCCTACGAAGAAGCCCTTTTGAAACGGAAATTATAGTACTTTTCTTCCCCTTCAGGGTCTTCTTTGAGCATATAAATCTTCTCTTTGCTTTCGGCTACCATCTGCATAAAAGTCTCATCCGGCTTGCCGAACATAACCTCGAACATTAGATTCTTTATGGAGCGGTTTTCTTTTTTCTCGATTTTTTTGAGAACCAAGTACATGAGGTACTTATGGGACGACATCTTGCTGATGGCTCTTTCGCATTCCGCTTTCAGTTGTGCCGCTATTTCTCTCGAAAACTGTTTCCCCGACTTGTCCTTATCGTCATAACCAATGTAAGTTTCCGTTATCCGCGCTTTGTAAAGTTTAACCATCTCGATGATCTTTTCGCACACAATGTTGTATGCCCCGCTTTTCTCTGCCGGAGTTTTAATGATATCCATCAAAGGTATCGTATCTTTGTTTGTTAGCCGAGCTTGTTTGTACTTTGCAGACGTTATAATCTTTTGCAAATAATCCATAGGAGTCTCAAAATACCTGTATGTTGTATCAGCAGGCAAGTCGTAGCCATTCTCCGTGGTAATCATTTTGAAGAACATCGGCTTCAATGTTCTACCGTCTTCCTCCAAGCGATATTTCCTCTTCAGAATATCTATTTCTTTGCCGCTGTCTATCGTAAACTCTTTCTTCGCCTTATCAATCTCAATTCCTGAAAGCACATCAAGCTTGCAGATATCCCAATACAATTCTTTGTTTTTATCAACACTGATTCCATTGCTCAAGTACTCCCAATAGAGGCTGTTAAGCTGCTGCGATAAGTTGACAATTTCTCCAATTTTATTGACGCTAGTTTTTACGTCTAGGTCTGCTTTATCTTTTGAATTGTAGCACCGCCTAGTCTTTTGAGCGCTTACGCAGTTCGTTGGCACCAGATAGATACCATAGTTTTTCTGTGCTGCCCGTATCAATAATTCATTATCGGTCAGTAGCATCGTATCGCTGTCCATATCTGCACCAGATAATCGTTGCAAAATATTCTCGCCTATAGAGTTGATGTACACGATCTCATTCGTCATGTTGAAGTATGTATCGATGTCCGAATTTGCGACGTTGGTCGCGAGCAATATGTTCCCCATCGTCACATGCGGGCTTCTCGATCCGAGCACGGTTTTGCCGTATTCGAATCTAGTACTATGAATATTCCCTATCTCTATTTCGCTTGTTCCGTCAAATGTTCCGATAGCCTGTTTGAGAAGTTCCAACCCGTTACCCAAGAGAGTTGAATAATTTCCGTTGAGAAGAATGTGCCCGCGCTTCAAATTTCTGAAAAAGCTCTTGACGATTGAGTCTCTAAATTCCTTGTATATCTTGGTTCGGCTGAATTTATCATTGATGCCAAGCAGTTTAAAGACAATATCGTTCTTTGTAGTCAATGATCTCGTGTCATCTTCGTCTTCTACGTTCTTAAACGCATATCCGATGTGATATCGAAGCACAGCAGGGTCTTGTCGTACCGCCCCGATATATTCCAAGGAAGGCTTCAATAGCGCCTCCACGTCCTCATATGAAAGCTGTAGTGTATTCAAGAGTTGATAGTGGCATTGAACCATTCTGCCGTCAAAGAAATGGGTTTCTTTTTCATGCTTCACTACACCGAAAGTCGATTCAATGTTTGCCAACCACTCTTCTATTGTGCCGAATTTGAGGTACTTGACGCTACTTGGAGTCGTGATAAGCTTTACTTGCGAAATTTCTTTAGCAAGGGTAAACCCGTTGAGCTGATCCACGCGAGTAATCCCGTTGTCCTTAAACCATTTTTGTACGTTGGTATTGAAGGCACACGTCTTAAAGAAGCGATTCCGTAGGAGCACCATGCCCTTGTTTGCATATTCTCCGAACATACTCACATCGAGCAGTGACTCGCCGTCCCAAATGCTGTTGGTGATATCAACTTCCTTTTCGGATGCGGTTAATTTCCCGTCCTTTTCCTCGACAGAGACAGCCTTGTCCTTAAAACTGCTCTCAAAATCATTTACGACTAAGATGTTCTCAGGTTCAATCGTCATCGTATCGATAATACTGCTCATTGATAGGGCGATATAGGCTTCATATGCCGACAAATCAATGTTTGCATCTTTTCGTATCGTCAACCCGCATCTATCCCACCGAGTCATCCTTTTTGAAACGACTTCATTCACAAACAAACATTTGCCAACCCGGCTGCTCCCTGCACTCCTTTTATATCTGACGTACCGAATGCCATCGCATACGAACCCGTTCTCATAAAGCTCCCGTCTAAGCTCCGCTTTGTTCTTTAATACAGGGATAATTCCTGTTTGCTGATAAAATCCGTCTGCATAAGTAAAATACGGGGGGATCAAATCCTTTGAAATCCCATTCAGCACTTCTACATTCGTCTGTATTCCAACAAGCACCCCATCAATCACGCAAACTCCATCCGTAAATACACAGTCTCTAAAGTCATACCCCGCACGCACGAACACATTCTTGCCGACTTTGTTGAACTCTTTGTATGAATACGAAAACTTTACGTTAATAACGACCTGTGTGTATTTCCTTTTGTTGACAACAAAGTAGAAGTCTTTGCGCCTCACTTCCTTTTCATATTCTTCTTGGAGCTTGATGGTATCTAAACTCCAATCGAGCGTATTTTCAAACTTCCTTAATGAAATAGCCCCGTCTTTGTTCCTTATATTGTAGCCGCGCCCATCTCCATTCACCAAGTTCATTGCGGCGTATATGTCCTTAGATTCCAATGATAATATACGATATCCCTTATTTGCCATTATACCTCCTCAATCTTCCATGCTGCTAAAAGTCTTTCTTTCAAGCTAGTCCCTGGCTCCATAATTAAATCCATTTGTGTTTCCATCTAAACATCGCAATCATCATCTTGCTGCTCGTGCACAAGATTCCCATAGTACTCGACTCGTTCTTTTAATATTTTTTCATACTCTCTGCGTATCAAGTTGTCTGCACCGACAATCGGATCATAGTATTCGCAACGCTCATTCGCCTCTAGACATTGTCCATACCAGTAGCAATTCTTACAAGTCTTCATCACCCTCTTCCCCTCCTTGCTTTACTCTTTGTCGCTTTTTTATTTGGTAAGCGGCATAACCAAGTCTATTTACAATCTTTGCGTTAAATTTAATTTCCTTAAGATCGTTACCTTCTGCGAGATTTTCA
>CAZNXL010000199.1:0-4102 GCA_964577075.1 uncultured Dorea sp.
TATATCTTCCTTTTTAATTTTAATGTATATTATTTTCCACCTTACGCATACTATTCTCAGTATGAAAAAAGGAGGCATAGATATGAAGTGGTTTGATAATACAGCCTTGACTCTTGTGATCGTAGGTGCAATTAACTGGTTATTGGTTGGTGTATTCCGATTCGATCTTGTTGCATTCATCTTCGGAAATTTATCCTGGATCTCCCGGATCATATATGCACTTGTCGGACTATGTGGACTGTATCTGATCAGTCTTTATGGTCGGATCAGAAGTGCAACAGAATAAACAGATAAGGGGAAATCCTGAAAATAAAAGGATTTCCCTTACTTATCATCCATCCAGGTTCTCTGCCTGTTCTCTGTCAGAGATGCCTTCAATAATTGATGTCATATCCTGATATAGGATATCCTTTGTTGCAGCCCCCATGATGATTGAGATATATGGCTTCTGACTGTCCGACTCTACCAGTAAGATGAGGCAATTTCCAGCCTTAAGCGTGGTTCCGGTCTTTCCGCCGATGATCTTTCCACTCTGAGGGAGCTTAGCCTGTCCAAGTGCGTAAAGGTTCGATGGCTCCCACTCAAGTACTCTTGATGAGCCGTCCGTATTACTCACATTTACTTTATGGGAATCAGCCTCAATGATCTCAACAAATTTTTCGTTCTTAATACATTCATTAAAAATTAAGTACATATCGTAGGCGGTCGTATAATGGTCATCATTATGAAGCCCGTTGGCATTAACAAAATGTGTGTTTGTCGCCATGATCTCTTTGGCTTTGTTATTCATCATTTCGGCGAAATTCTCACTGCTTCCGCCCACATATTCCGCGATGGCGACTGCATTATCATTCCCGGAATAAAGCAGTAAGCCATAGAGAAGATCTTCAAGTGTAAGTTTATCTCCCGCTTTGATCCCGCATACCTGCTCATCAGCGGCAAAGGCGCCTGAGTCGGCATTGGAAGAGACAGTGACCGTATCAGAAAGGTTCACATCCTTACTTTCCAGCGCTACAAGCGCTGTCATGATCTTCGTAAGACTTGCCGGGTACGTCTTCTCATGGACATTGTACGCGAGGCTGGCAGTCTTATCATCAATACTGAACAAACCGAAAGATTTTAACGTGGTCGTATCAAGAGCCTGATCCATATCCATGTCTTCCGTTACGACGCACAAATCCGCCGAATACAAGGCTCCTCTGTAAATCGATTTATTATAGTTGGAAGCTTCATATTCAGCAGCAAGCTGTTTTTCTTTGAAATTGAATTTTACATATATGATGCCGGCCGCAAAGACGCACAACAAAATAAGCATAACGATCATTCTGCGTATCATACGCTTTCTACGTCTGCGCGCTCTGGCATTTCTTCTGACCCTTGCAGACCTGGAAGCATCATATGATCTATCTGTACATCTCACGCCAGTCTAAATCTCCTCTGTCAATTGCCAATATAATCAACTCCGCCGTGGCAAGGTTAGTTGCCATCGGGATATTGTATGTGTCACACAAACGAATTACGTCGTTAACATCCGGTTCGTGAGGCTTCGGATTTGATGGCTCACGCAGAAAGATGAGCGCGTCAATATCATTCTGAGCAATCTGCGCCCCCAGCTGTTGTTTGCCGCCAAGCGGCCCTGCAAGATATTTATGAATATTTAAGTTTGTAACTTCTTCGATCAGTCTTCCAGTTGTACCTGTCGCATACAGATTATGTTTATTTAAAATGCCGCGGTATGCAATACAGAGATTCTGCATAAGAGTTTTCTTTGAATCATGTGCAATCAAACCAATATTCATTGTCTCCACACTCCTTACTGATACTTTTTCGGTTGTAATCCGACATTTAGCACAAAACCAATCCCCATGTAGAGACTGACAAGAGATGTCAGCCCATAGCTTACAAACGGAAGGGGAACTCCCGTATTAGGGATCAAACCGGTAGCTACGGATATATTAATAAAGCTCTGGACACCGATGAGTCCTCCCACCCCGCAGCAGATGATCCTCCCCGCAAAGTTTTGTGCCCGTATCCCAATTAATATACATTGTATCACAATTAGCAGCAATAACGCAATAACAATACATCCGCCAATAAAACCTAATTCTTCCCCCACGATCGCAAAGATGAAATCCGTCTGTGGTTCCGATATAAAGTTTCCGTTTTTTACGGATGTTGTTGTGTTATTATTCAGACCTTTTCCGGTAAGCTGTCCGGAACCGATAGCCATTACGGAGTTATTCTGCTGATAAGCCTCATCACTGGCGTAATCTTCCGGATTTAAGAACGCCAGAATACGTTTTTGCTGGTAGTCCTTGAGAAACGGCTGATCTGGCATAACTGCTATTGCAAGGAAAATTACGGCAACTGGAATCATGATCAGGATAATTTTGCATATGATCCTGTAGCTTAAGCCTCCCACATAGATTAAAAGACATATTACAAATGCTGTAACGATCGTAGTGGAAAGGTTCGGCTCCGCAACGATGAGTCCAAGAGGAATTGCTGAAAGTACAGCGTATTTTATGAGAAATGATGGCTCATCAATCTCTTCCACATGATCCATGATAAATTTTGAAAAAAACAATATCAGAAGGATCTTTGCAAGCTCGGAGGGTTGAAAGGTCGTAAATCCGAGATTGATCCATCTCTTCGCGCCATTAACTCTTGTGCCGATCAGGAGTACGCTTCCCAGACTTGCGACAGCAACCGCGTAAATCAGCCATGAAAACTCCAGCACCCATATATAATCGAACAAAGAGACAACGACCATTACGACAAGGCCTATGATAACTCCAAAGAGCTGTCTGCCCTGATAGATCTCTTTTGCACTTCCTACGACAAAAACACCCAGCACGGACAATGCCAGAACCAGCGCTACCAATGTGAAATTGTAATTTTTTATATGATATACTTTTGCGAATCTGGGTAATTTCAATCTTTTTCTCCTGCAAAATCAATAAGTAAATGTGTTCTTGTTATCTGTACGTGAAAATCATCTTCTGTAAATTCAATATATTTTGACAGAACGCCGTATAGCTCACGCTGTATTTTATCATAAGATTCCGGTGTGCAGTTGAAACGGTCCGAGGTGACCAGCGCTCTTATCCTGCCCCGTGCAATATTTACTGATGATCTCCCCTGCATCGCTCGCCCCTCCTAATCTTTCTTAAAGAGATGAGAAAGCATAGAAAGGAAACCGCCGTTCTCATCAATATCCGTAAACGGGACTTCCTCGCCAAGGATCCTGCGGCATATATTGGCGTAAGCCTTTCCCGCCTTTGAATCCATTCCGATGACCGGCTCTCCCTGATTTGTCCCGATCACTACTTTTGCATCATCTGCAATCGCACCGATCAGTGGAATAGACAGGATCTCCGTAACATCGTCCACGGACATCATATCCCCTCTTTTTACCATATCCATACGGATGCGGTTAATAATAAGGGCATTATTGCGAAGCTTATTTTTCTCCAATAGTCCGATGATGCGGTCAGCATCCCGGATCGAGGATACCTCAGGAGTTGTGACTACAATAGCCCGGTCTGCTCCTGCAATGGCATTTTGGAATCCCTGTTCAATACCCGCAGGGCAGTCCAGAAGAATATAATCAAATTCCTCTCTCAGCTCTGATGTGAGCTTCTTCATCTGCCCCGGTGATACGGCAGATTTATCTTTCGTCTGGGCAGACGGGAGCAGATAGAGATTCTCATATCGCTTATCGCGTATCAACGCCTGCTTTAAACGGCAGGAACCTTCGATCACATCTACCAAATTATAGACGACAAGATTCTCAAGGCCCATCACAACGTCAAGATTGCGGAGTCCCAGGTCCGTATCGATGACAACTGTTTTTTTTCCGAGGTTTGAAAGCCCGGCCCCGATATTAGCGGTTGTGGTGGTCTTACCTACACCGCCTTTCCCTGATGTAATGACAATAACTTCTCCCATGAATAACTTCCTCCTGTTTCTGGTTTTAATCTCTTTCTCTTCTGTATCTGAAAGCTCCAGCTTTTGGATATTAGTCTCCACCGGATTTCTCTGTAACTTTTTTAGCTTTTCCTGTAATAATATCTTTTTCAGGTTCCAGCTTGTAATAATA
>CAZNXL010000200.1:0-4075 GCA_964577075.1 uncultured Dorea sp.
CTCAAAGTCTCCGATAATATTCTCTCCGGTATATTCTCCCCAATTGTAGACATGAAGAGTCTGCCCCTCAAATGGCCGTTTGGCATTCCCGCCGCCGAACCTGACGAAACATACAATTCCGATCAGCACGCAGACTGCTGCCGCCACAGGAAGAACTGCTTTTCTTTTCCCGATAATTTCATGCTTTTCACGCTTTGCTCTCAATATAGAGAAGACATTGATCAACAGAAGCGCTGCGGTGATAATTACCACTACCAGTGTGGAGATCGCATTGATACTGGGGTTCACACGTTTACTCATGGTATATACCATAATGCTTAGATTCTTTACTCCTCTACCGGTCACAAAATAAGAGATGATAAAGTCATCTACCGACATGGTAAATGCGATCAGCGCTCCCGATACGATCCCCGGCGTGATCTGAGGTACGATTACTTTTATCAGCGCCTTCCACGGTGTCGCTCCAAGGTCCATCGCTGCATCTGCAAGGTTGGGATCCAGAGAACGGATCTTCGGCATAACGGACAGCATGACATACGGAATACAGAACGCAATGTGCGCAAGCAGCATCGTAACATATCCTTTTTCAATCCGAAAGGTGATAAACAGCAGCATAAATCCAATGGCTGTCACAATCTCCGGATTCATAATTGGCAGATTATTCACCTGCTCCATCAGATCTCTTACAATCTTTTTTGATTTACTGATTCCGATCGCCGCAATGGTCCCCGCCACTGTAGAGATACACGTAGCGAGGATCGCGACGCTGAACGTCGTATAAAGCGCTTCCATCATATCCCGCGACTCCAGCATATGCTTATACCAGCGCAGAGAGAATCCGGTAAATGAGGTCAATGACTTCCCGGCGTTAAATGAATAGATGATCATATATATGATCGGCAGATAGAAAAAGATAACCATCAGAACCATAAGCGCCTTTCCGAAAGGCCGTTTGCTTTTTTTCATAATGATTATTCCTCCTTTCCGCCCTGGTTTTTAACCTCTATTCTACGGACCAGTACCATCGCGAGCATCATGATCACCGCCATGATCATAGAAATCGCGCTTCCGAAATTCCACTCTCCTACAGTAATAAACTGATTCTCTATCATATTACCGATCAGGAAATATTGTCCGCCGCCCAAAAGTTTTGGTATGAAAAATGAACTTACCGCAGGCAGGAACACAAGTGTAATTCCATTGATCACTCCCGGCAGAGACAGCGGGAATATGACCCGGCGGAAAGTCTGAGCCGGACTGGCCCCCAGATCTGCGCTTGCCTCCAGCAGGGAATGATCCATCTTACTTAAGGATGTCTGGATCTGCAGGATCATAAATGGCAGGAAATTATACACCATACCGAGAAGAACAGCCCCTTCCGTATATAAAAGCTCTCTATTCCCAAGTCCTGTCAGGCTTAAGATCCTCTGGATCATTCCCCCCTCGCTGAGAAGACCGATCCACGCATAAGTCCTTACCAGCATGTTGATCCATGTAGGAAATGTAATGCATAAAATCAATATATTCTGCGCTTTCTCGCTGCTCCTTGCGATAAAATATGCCGCCGGATAGCCTAAAAGCAGACAGATTATCGTTGTCTTTACTGCTATGATAAGTGAACGCCAAAGTATTAATAAAAAATCAGGGTCGGTAAAAAACCTGGCATAGTGTTCCAACGTAAGGGAAAACGGTATAATACTGTTGCCCGGTCCTATAATAGAATATACGGCAATCAACGCCATCGGGAGCACCAGCATCAAGACCGCCCAAACGATGTAAGGCAGCGCTAATTGTGAAAACCGCTTCATCCTAATACACTCCTCTTGACATTACATGGATATCTTCCGGGAAGAATGTCAGTCCGACCTCCTGACCTTCCTCCGAGTAATCGGTCGTATGGATCTTGAACTCCCGGCCTGTTGTGGAGAATGTAATCTTATACACGCCTTCTGTCACCTCTTCCGGTTCAAAATCATAATCTACACTGATATCAATACTCTCATCCTCGTTGCTTAATTTCCACCCCTGCGCATTGGCCCATGTCTTAAGATCCGTATCCAATGCCTGTGACTCTGTAATCTCATCCACTGTTTTTAAGAAGTTGAAAGCCATAATCGCTTCATTTGCCTTTTCATTTTTCACAAAAGGCTGATCCACGACAAAGATCGTCCGTTCAATACTTGTTCCGTTCGCCGTTGTGAAAGTAACCGGATACTGCCCTTCTTCTTTTTCCAGATCATATTCAATCTTTGCAATAGACACATACTCGTCACTTTCCACTTCCCACGCCTGTGCATTGGACAGCGCAACGATTTCTTTATCGTCCAGATCCTCCACATCGTCAATATCCACATAGAAATTATTGGCGCTGATCTTTTCTTTCCCGTCCCCGCTGGTCACGTCATGATTTCTGATCACCCGCATGTTTACGGTCACAGTCGTACCCGGAACGGTCTCCACCATGATCTCATAATGCACGCCCTTGAATAAGACACTCAATACCTCCCCCGTCATCTTGCCGTCTTCTACGTTCACGATATCAATATCCTCCGGACGGATAACGACATCTACTTTCTCATTTGGTTTAAATCCAAAGTCAACACAATCAAAAATAATATCATCAAACTGTACCTTATAATCTTCCAGCATGATTCCCGGCAGGATATTACTCTCCCCGATAAAATTTGCAACAAACCGGTTGGCGGGCTCGTTATAAATATCCTGCGGTGTTCCCACCTGCTGGATCTCGCCATTTTTTATAACGACGATCTTATCCGACATCGTAAGAGCCTCCTCCTGATCGTGGGTAACAAAGATAAATGTGATACCGACCTCCTGCTGGATCCTCTTAAGCTCATACTGCATCTCTTTTCTGAGCTTTAGATCCAACGCCGCCAGCGGTTCGTCAAGAAGCAGCACCTTTGGCTCGTTCACGAGCGCCCTTGCGATGGCGACTCTCTGTTGCTGTCCTCCGGAGAGCAGTGTTGTATTCTTATCCTCATAACCTTCCAGACCGATAAGCTTTAACATTTTCATTACCTTCTGGTCGATGACATCTTTACTGATCTTTTTAATCTTCAACCCAAACGCGATATTCTCATACACACTGAGATGGGGAAATAATGCATACTTCTGAAATACTGTATTAAGTTCTCTCTCATAAGGCGGCTTTTTACTGATCTCTTCTCCGTCAAAGATAACATTTCCTTCATCTGCCTCTAAGAATCCTCCAAGTATCCGCAGCAGCGTTGTCTTCCCACACCCGCTTGGGCCGAGAAGCGTCACAAATTCGTTCTCGTAAATATCCAGATTGATCCCCTTTAATACGATCTGATTACCGAAACTTTTTACAATATTTCTGAATTCTATCAGCTTCTTTTCTTCCATCTCACATCTCCTCGCTAAAACATCGGCGGTGTAGTGATCCACAACACCTTAGTGTCATTACTTCCATGATGAATGTGCAAAACACATGCTTTTATTCAGATACCTGATATCCTCTCGGCGTTACCATTCTTCCGCCGATGATCTTCGTCTGTGCATTCCCGATAAACACCGTACAGAACATATCCACGGATGTTCTTTTAAGCTCACCCAGTGTCAATACAGACATCTCTTCGCCTTCTCTGCCGATATTTCTCACGATGCCGCAGACTGTCTCCGCCGGTTTATGTGTAAGAAGTATCTCACACGCCTTGTTTAGATAATCCTTTCTCTTCTTACTGGACGGATTATAGAGCGCGATCGCAAGATCTGCTTCTGCCGCCGCCAAAAGCCGCTTTTTAATGATCTCCCAATCCGTCATCAGATCACTGAGACTGATAAGGGCGCAGTCATTTCCCAGCGGGCTTCCCAATACTGCCGCGCCGGAGAGCGCCGCTGTCACTCCCGGGATCACTTCAATCTCAATATCCGGATGATCCTTACTCAGTTCAAACATAAGTCCCGCCATACCGTAGATTCCCGCATCACCGCTGCAAGCCATGGCAACGATCCTGCCCTTACCTGCTTCTTCAAAGGCCCTCTTACATCTCAGGATCTCCTGACGCATCGGTGTAGTCAGGAATTCTTTTTC
>CAZNXL010000201.1:0-4067 GCA_964577075.1 uncultured Dorea sp.
AAATCAAATATATGAATTGGCGAAAGAGCTTGATGTTCCAAGTAAAGAGGTACTTGAGTTCTTGAGCAAAAAGAATATCGAGGTTAAGAGTCATATGAGCTCTATTGAAGAAACGGACGCAAAAGATGTAAGAAATGCATTTTCTAAAACGGAAAAGCCGATAGAAAAAGCAGAAGAGGCTCCGAAGAAAAAGAATATCGTACGTGTATTTCGTCCGCAGAATACGCAAAACGGAGCGAGATCCGGCGTAAGACACCAGGGCGGCAGAAGAATGCCGTCTCAGGGAAAGCCGATGCAGGTCAATAACGGGCGTCCGGCAAAACCAGCGCCGGGACAGAAGATCACGCAATCCGTAAAGGAAACTGCAAAGTCCGCGGTAGAGAAACCAATGGAGAAAAAGGCCGAGCCGTCAGTGAAGCCGGCGGAGAAACCGGTGGAGAGAAAAGCGGCGGTAGAGAAACCGGCAGGAAGGCAGACGGAGCAGGCCGTAAAACCGGAAGAGAAAAAGAGTGAGTCCGCGGTAAATGTACAAAATACGGGGAAAAATCATGTGCCGTCAAGACAGTCCGGAGACAATCAGCGCCCGCAGAACAAAGACAGACAGGACAGGCAGCGTACGGACCGCTCAAACCGGCAGGGAGACCGTCCGAACCGGTTTAATGACAGGAACAATGACCGAAATGGCGGCAGAGGCAGTCAGAACCGGCAGGGTGACCGCCCAAACCGGTTTAATGACAGGAACAGTGACAGAAACAATGACAGGAACAATGACCGAAATGGCGGCAGAGGCAATCAGAACCGGCAGGGAGACCGACGTTTCGGAGATCGCGACAGAGACAGAGACCGTAACCAGGGACGTGTCGGAAAGAGAAATGATTCCCCGGCAATCCCGGCTCCTTCTATGGAGACTCAGAAACCGCAGAGAAATAAAAACAAGGGCAAGGATGACCACAAGAGAAAAGACTACCGCCGTGATGAGGAAGAGAGAGGACCAAAGGGAAGAGGCAGAAAGAATGAGCAGAAACCTCAGATGCAGAAGCCGCAGCAGAAGCCGAAACAGGCAGAAGAAGTGATCAAATCGATTGTAATTCCTGAGGCGCTTACGATTCAGGAGTTGGCGGATAAGATGAAAGTCGTACCGTCTGTGATCGTGAAGAAGCTTTTTATGCAGGGCAAGATTGTAACGGTGAATAAGGAGATTGATTATGACACTGCGGAAGAAATCGCATTAGAGTATAATATCCTTTGTGAAAAGGAGGAGGTTGTCGATGTAATTGAGGAACTCCTTAAAGAAGAGGAAGAGGACGAAAAGAAGATGAAGAAGCGTCCGCCCGTTGTCTGTGTAATGGGTCATGTTGACCACGGTAAGACTTCCCTTCTGGATGCGATCCGCCATACGAACGTTATCAGCGGTGAGGCAGGCGGAATCACACAGCATATCGGAGCTTATGTCGTAGATGTGAACGGCGAAAAGATTACATTTCTTGATACGCCGGGACATGAAGCTTTCACCGCCATGCGTATGCGCGGCGCAAACTCCACAGATATCGCAATCCTTGTAGTTGCCGCGGATGACGGCGTTATGCCGCAGACTGTAGAGGCGATCAACCATGCGAAGGCAGCAGGGGTTGAGATCATCGTCGCAGTGAATAAGATTGATAAGCCAAGTGCGAATGTTGAGCGCGTAAAACAGGAACTTACGGAATACGAACTGATCCCGGAAGACTGGGGAGGAAGTACAATCTTTGTTCCGGTTTCTGCAAAGACCGGAGAAGGATTAGAAGATCTGATGGAGATGATCATCCTCACTGCAGAGGTCATGGAGTTAAAGGCGAACTCAAACCGCCGCGCAAGAGGGCTTGTGCTGGAGGCTCAGCTTGATAAAGGAAGAGGTTCTGTGGCAACAGTTCTCGTACAAAAGGGCACACTCCGCGTCGGCGATGCGGTGGCAGCTGGATCCGCATATGGTAAAGTAAGAGCCATGATGGATGACAAGGGAAGACGTGTCAGGGAAGCAGGTCCGTCTGTGCCGGTTGAGATCCTGGGACTTAATGATGTGCCGAACGCCGGTGAAGTACTCGTAGGATGCGGCAATGATAAAGAGGCAAGAAATTTTGCGGAGACATTTATCTCCCAGAGCAAAGTGAAGCTGCTGGAAGAGACGAAGTCTAAGCTTTCTCTTGACGATCTGTTTAACCAGATCCAGGAGGGTAATTTGAAAGAGCTTGGGATCGTAGTAAAGGCGGATGTACAGGGTTCCGTAGAAGCGCTGAAGCAGAGTCTTTTAAAACTTTCCAATGATGAAGTTGTAGTGAAGATCATTCACGGCGGCGTAGGCGCGATCAATGAATCGGATGTCAGCCTTGCCTCAGCTTCCAATGCGATCATTATCGGATTCAACGTACGTCCTGATGCAACAGCAAAGGAAACTGCAGACCGCGAGGGCGTAGATATCCGTCTGTATCGCGTCATCTATAATGCAATTGAGGATGTGCAGGCGGCCATGAAGGGAATGCTGGATCCTGTCTTTGAAGAAAAGATACTTGGTCATGCGGAGGTACGTCAGACATTTAAAGCATCCGGAGTGGGGACGATCGCCGGTTCTTACGTGATGGATGGAACCTTCGAAAGAGACTGCTCTGTGCGTATCACGAGAGATGGCATCGTGATCTTTGAAGGCGCACTGGCTTCTCTGAGACGTTTCAAGGATGATGTAAAAGAAGTAAGGGCAGGATATGAATGTGGATTTGTGTTTGCGAACTTTAATGATGTCAGGGAAGGAGACCAGGTCGAGGCCTTCAAGATGGTTGAGATTCCAAGATAGGGTTCCACATTTGGACTGTTTGATATAAAAGGAGCAGTAGAATGAAAAAAAGAAGCATAAAGAGTACACGAGTTAATACGGAAGTGCAGCGGGAACTCAGTAATATCATCAGAAGTGGTATCAAGGACCCGCGGGTTGCTCCGTGGACTTCTGTTGTAGCGGCGGAAGTAGCTCCGGATCTTAAGACATGTAAAGCGTATATCAGCGTGCTGGGGGATGAAAAAGCCCAGGCGGACACTATGGCAGGACTTAACAGCGCTGCTGCTTACATTCGCAGAGAACTGGCAAGGATACTGAATATGCGCAATACCCCGGAGATCCGTTTCATATTGGACCAGTCTATCGAATATGGTGTTAATATGTCGAAAAAAATTGAAGAGGTAACAAAAAATTTGAAAACAGCAGACATAGAAGCGGAAAGGTGATAAGGATGCTGAATAGAATATTAGGATCAGCGGTGTCAATTGCGATCGGAGGACATATAAGACCGGACGGGGACTGTGTCGGCTCTGTGATGGGACTTGGCCGGTATATCAAAGATAATTGCGAGGGCAAAGAAGTAGACGTGTATCTGGAGGAGATCCCGGAGAAGTTTAGATTTATCAGGGGGACAGAGAATATAAAGCATGAGATCCCGGAAGGGAAAGTGTATGATCTGTTTATCAGTCTTGATTGCGGAAGCATAGACCGTTTGGGTTTTTCCACACCGCTGTTTGAAAGTGCAAAGCATACGTTTTGTATTGATCATCATATCAGCAACCAGAACTTTGGCGAGGAGAGTTATGTTGTACCCGATGCGAGCTCTACATCAGAACTGGTGTATCAGCTTTTGGACAAAGAGCGCATCAGCAGGGAAACGGCAGAAGCTTTATATCTCGGTATTGTGCATGATACGGGAGTTTTCCAGTATTCCTGCACGTCACCGTCTACTCACCGTATGGCGGCGGATTTGTTGGAGAAGGGTGTGGATGCTCCGAAGATCATAGAAGATACTTACTATAAAAAGAGCTATGCACAGCATCAGGTGTTAGGACGTGCATTGTTAGAGAGTATTATGTTTTTTGACGGGAAATGTATTGCATCTTACATCCGGGAAAGGGAGATGAAGTTTTTCGGAGTAAACAGAAGCGATCTGGATGGAATCGTAAGCCAGCTGCGCAATACGAAAGGAGTAGAAGTTGCCATTTTTATGGATGAGATCAATACGAATGTATACAAGGTAAGTATGCGTTCCGGCGACCTG
>CAZNXL010000202.1:0-4014 GCA_964577075.1 uncultured Dorea sp.
GCATTGCTTATGTTCAAGTTTTTGAATTATATGGCTTACAAAATCAATTGGACATTTGTTGTATTATTGGCTATGGTTCTGGGAGCTGTCCTCGGCGTAATATTTACGACAGATGATGGAATTTATCTTACTTGGATAAATCTGATAGGCGATGTCTATGTAAATCTGATTACCGCATTGGTAGCGCCGGTTGTACTCATATCAGTTGTTTCAGGTTTCATTTCTCTGAATGATAAAGAGAAAATGAAGAAGATCGGTATAAAATCGGTATTCTGGCTGTTGTTATCGGCTGCTGCAGCAATTGTCATGAGTATTTTTTTTGGTCTTGTGACGGGTCTTGGAAAAAATGGAGGAGCTATTTTTTCTGATCTTTCTTCCGTTTCAGACAGTACTCTGAGTGCGTATGAGGATGTGAAAACTACATTTGATCAGATCCTTCTAGCTCTTTTTCCAACAAATGTCCTTGGCGATATGGTTAATGATAATATTGTCGCAATTATCATTATAGCAGTTGCGATCGCGGTGGCATATGTGGGAATTGCTTCAGAAAAGGGGGAAGATAAGGTTATTGCATTTAAAAATCTTATCGATGCGCTCAAAGAGATAATATATCATATTTTAGGTTTTATTATCGAGCTGACGCCATATGCTGTGCTTTGTCTTACGGCGCGCTCGGCAAGTCAGTTGTTCAGCGACAAGGATGCTCTGCTTCAACTGCTTCTTCTGATAGCTATGATCTACATTGTTTGTTTTGTGCATGCGTATGGATTTAATGCGATTATCATTAAGATTTTTGCGAAGATTGGGCCGCTGAAATTCTTTAAAAAGATTTTTCAAGCGCAGGCGACTGCATTTACAACGCAGAGCAGCGTAGGGACGCTTCCTGTTACAATTAATGCTCTTACAAAAAGAGTAGGTGTTGACGAAGAAATTGCAAATTTCACGGCGCCGCTTGGAACAACAATCGGTATGCCTGGATGTACATGCGTCTGGCCAGTTCTGTTGGCTATTTTCTATATGAATGCGATGGAAATCCACTGGGGAGCAGGAGATTTCCTTGTTCTCGGTTTCATGGCGCTCATTCTTTCCCTTGGCGGGGCAGGTATTCCGGGAATCGGCGTAGTTTCGGCAGTGGCTTTGTTCAGTGCAGTTGATCTTCCAATTGCAGCCGTTGTACTTTTAATGCCGATCAATAATATTTCTGATATGGCACGTACAATGATTAATGTAACGACTCAGAATGTTGCTGCAACAATTGTTGCGCGCCGGACTGATCTTTTGAATGATGAGGTTTTCAATGCAGAAGAAAAGGGGGCTAAATCATGAAAAAGTCAACAATTGCATTAATCGTGGCTGCGGTTGTCTGTCTTGGACTTTCAGCAGTTTCTGCAAAATGCTCTGTGATCAGAACGGAAAAAGCAATATCTGATATCGGTGATGTTACTTATGATGCACAGTGCAAAGAAAAAATTGACCGGGCGGTATCATATTATGACGCTTTGGATACTAACCTGGGTCTTGAGAAAAAGATAACTAATACGGATGAGTTTACAGAAAAAAAAGCAGAATATGTCCGCCTTGCTATCAAGGCAGCTGTTGTAGCAGATGAAAGAAAAGATGCAGAAGGTTATACATCAGCTGATGTCATGGAATTTATAACAAGCGCAAGAGAAACAATTGACGCTTATCTCACTGCAGATCAGTGCGAGATGGTTGAGAATTATAGCGATTTTACAGCTTTGGAATCAACATATTCTGACGGAGGCGGATCGGATGATGCCGGAGAGGCAGAAGCGCCGCCAATGTGTTAGCAGAAAAAGTAAATAATAATTAGAGGAGGATACAATGAAAAAAAGAATTATTTCTATTATGATTGCCACCATGATGATTGCAGGTTTGGTCACAGGATGCGGTGGAAACAGCAGTGAATCAGAAGGAGGAAGCAGCGTTGCTTCAGAAGAAAGTACAGCATCTGAAGAAAAACTCGGAGATACGACAGCCAAGCTTTCAGCAGCAGATTATGCATTTGAAAATGAATATATGTATGGAGATTTCAATGCGCATTCTAATAATGATACAGAACGTCAGGGCGGTATCGATACATTTGAGGATTCTGATATCGTATATGAGATTATCAATTATGGACAGCTTCTTGAGATCCTGAATTCTGAGGGAAATTACTTGATTCAGTTCAGCGGTTCATGGTGTCACAATACACGTGCGCTCAGTCCGTCCGTAAACAAAATGGCAAAAGAATATGGAATAGATAAAATCTACATGTATGATTTTGATTTTGACAATAAAGAAGATGGTAATACATTCATCCGCATGACAAACGGAGCGGAAAATGTAGGTGTCAACTATAACTATTTCTATGGTGAGGTTGTATCTAATTATCTGACAAACTTAAATGATTGGGTAGAATTCCCAGATGATACAGAAGCAGCAATCACATACACGAATGCGAAGGGAAAAGACGTTACTGTAGCGAGACTTCAGGAGCCATATCTGTTCCTTTACAATAAAGATAACACAGTAGATAACAGCGAGTCTGGTAACGGTAGCAAACAATGTCCGATTGTATATGCATTTGAGGAAATGGTTGACCGTGACGCAGATGGCGTTTACGTTAAGGAATATGACGATGAGGGTAATGAGGTGACGGATGATGACGGAAATCCTGTTAAAACATATATTACTGAAGAGTTTGAAGGTCGTCTCCAAAAGCTGTTTGATTATATCAAAGATAATAACATTGAGTTGACGTCATATGACAAGACGGAGAATGTTAAGAACTCCTATAATGCTCTTAAAGATGTGGATCAGGTTAATATTTATTCGGTTTCCTATTGTCAGCTGCTGTGGCTTTTTGAGCAGGATGGAAATGCTATCGTTATGTTCGGCAATCCGGATGACGAGACAACACAGTCCATGATCGGAGCAATTAACGATACGGCAGTTGAGAATAACCTTAAGGTTTACTTGTGTGACAACAGAATGGACTGCGGATATACTTCCTCTGAGTGGGAATATAAGGACAGAGAGAGCGTTGATTTCCTTGATCTTGAGGGAATGATCGGATTCATGGGAACAGAACTTGTGGAGAATTATCTTACAAATATTTCTGATTCTGATCTCCAGGCAGGATATATATTTGCATACAACAGAGATGCGGTGGATGAAGATGGATTTGCAGCGCCAGTTGTTGCATCTGCAACAGATGAATCTGGAATCGAAGCAGTTTTCCAGGCATATGCAGATAATTCCACGGAATAATTATTGAAAATATTTCACTATTCTATCCGTTTACAAGGCCTTTTGTGGCATAATAGCTACAAAAGGTCTTTTAATGAGGTGAAATCTATGAAAAGGAAATTATTGATAACAGCAATAACCTTTACAATAATGTTTACCATGTCTTCAGGGTGTGGAATTTCGAGATCTGATTCGTCCGGTGGTGAAGCAAAGGAAATTGAAACATCGGATGTATCAGAAGAAAAGGAAAGCAGCGAGACGCTGTTTTATCCGGCACTCAGTGAGAGTAGCGCAGCGCCGGATTTTACGGCTGAGGTTAATGACGGTAGCTCTTTTATTCTGTCCGACCATGATGGGGAGGTTATACTTCTCAATTTCTGGGCGACATGGTGCGACCCGTGCGTGAAAGAGATGCCGACTTTTCAAAAGATTTATGAGGAATATGGAGATAAGATCCAGATTCTTGCAGTCAATCTTTCCGAGGACAAATATACAGTCGATACCTTTATATCAGATGCAGGATATACATTTCCAGTCGCTTACGATGAAAATGGAGAGATCGGCAATAAATATCCATCAGATGGCATTCCATATACTGTTGTGATCGGCAAGGATGGTAAGGTGGCCTCCATTTTCCTCGGATCAAATGGAGCAGATGAACAGTATAAGAAATATAGAAGCGCTTTAAAAGAGGCTTTTTCCAAGTAGAAGGTAAGTATGAAGAAGATATTATTTATAAAAATGGTGGTGTTCGGCGTT
>CAZNXL010000203.1:0-4010 GCA_964577075.1 uncultured Dorea sp.
TCCCTTAAAATCAAGGTTTTGGAACTAAAAATGGGTAGTAGATTTGACACTACCGCAGAATGAGAGAGGGGTGTCTTTATGAAGATTAAAGAAGTGGAAAAACGGGTTGGGATTACCAAAGCGAATATCCGGTATTATGAAGATGAGGGACTCATTACTCCGTTAAGGAATCGGGAAAATAACTATCGTGAATATTCAGAAGAGGATATCAAAAGGCTGGAGCAGATCAAGATCCTTCGTATGTTGGGTGTTTCGCTGGGAGATATCAGACTGTTAATAGACGGTGGAGCGACGTTGGACGATGTAATGGACAGACGGCTTGCACAGATTCAGGAGAAACGCAAGAATCTGGAAGATATTAGAAAAGTCTGCCAGACGATCAGGCAGAGGGATATTTCCTTTGAATCTATAGACGAGAATGTCCTGGGAGATGAGAAAGATGCGTGGGTATGGAAAGAGCGTCTGGAGCGGATCATGACAGAAGATATTACACAGGAGATACTTACGCGGCAGCAGTTTAATACGAATATGGGCATTATGCTCGGATGGGGATATTTACTTAACGCGATTATTGCACTTATATTCGGAAATTGGCTTCTTGAGTATCAGGGGAAGAATCTTCCGAAGTTTCTGTCAAATCTGGAGGATGCGCCTTATATGAGGGCATATGCGGACGGAATAGATATTCTCGGTATCAATTCAGACTATATATTTATCGGGGTTATTATTATCAGTATTATATTGTATGTGGTAATGTATTTTACCGCGAGTGTGAAGGTCCATATGGTAATTTTTCATGTGGCGGTGCTGGTTTTAACACCCTTTGTAGCAGGAGTGTATAATATATTCAGATTCCTTGCGGGAATAGGAAGAATAGAGAGTGGAAAGATGCCCAATCTATATATGAATGGTTTCGGGCTTGCAGCGTTCTGGCTGATGATGGTGCTCTGCGTAGGACTTTTGTGGATACTTTCTAATACATGGGAAGGATTTTTCTCCAAAGCACGTTATGTAGTCAGTGTAGCTTCTGTTTATACGGCAGTGTTCACGGTGGCGGCAGGAATTGTATGTAAGATATGGATATTACCTGCGATTTTGTTTTTCGCATTTACATTTTATATCGGACTTAATTGGTATCATACATATGATGAAGGGGAAGGACGCAACCGTTACTATGCAGTTGTTAACTGTACCAGAATTATGAATCTGGCAGGAGTTATGCAGAACATGAAAGGTCTGACAAGAGAACCTTTTGTACTCAGATAAGAAAAAATATGATTAAAGATAAAAAATCTAACGTTCAAAGTTAATGAAAACGGAATAGAAAGAAGTATTGTAAAGGATATCAGCTTTCAGGTAGATGACGGAGAGATGAAGCGCCTGGAGATTGTCACAGTGCTTGCAAAGACACATAAGTTGTGTATTTTTGACGAGCCGGAGGCGGGAATTGACCTGTGGAGCTTTTCTATGCTGGTACAGCAGTTTGAGGCGATCCATAAAAAGAAAGAGGAGAGCCTGATCCTGCTCTCTCATTGCACCCGGCATGACAGACATTGTATACAATGATTTTTACATTGCAGAAGGAGCAGATGTTACGATCGTGGCAGGCTGCCATGCTCATGTGCAGTGTGATTCCATTATTATGGATCATGCACAGGTAAGTTCAATCCCGGAGATCAATGCAAACCATCTGGATGCTGCGATCATTCATGAGGCGGCAATCGGAAGGATTAATGATGAACAGCTTATCAAGCTTAGGACGATGGGCATGACAGAGGAAGAAGCTGAGGGAGTGATTATTGACAACTTCCTGAATTGGAGGACAGCAGATGAATATAATAGAGAGACTGAAAATATTAAAGAAAGCGATGCATATGGAGATTCGGGAACATAGAAGTTCTTTTATCGTCTATGTGACACTTCGTATTCTTGTAATACTGATGATGATACTTCAGATATTTAACTGGAATTATGAAAATGTATTTTTGTGCATACTTACCTTGGTCTTATTGATCGTACCGAGTTTTATCCAGATTAATCTCAGGATAGAGATCCCCACAGGGTTGGAAATCAGTATGCTGGTGTTTATATTTGCGGCGGAGATCTTAGGGGAGATACAGGCGTATTATATTCGTTTCCCATTTTGGGATACGGTGCTTCATACGATCAATGGATTTTTGATGGCAGCGATTGGATTTGCACTTGTGGATATCCTGAACCGGAGTGAGAAGATTACATTCCGGTTGTCGCCGGTATATCTGGCGATCGTGGCATTCTGCTTTTCTATGACGATCGGTGTGATATGGGAATTTTTTGAATTCAGTATGGACATGTTTTTCGGACTGGATATGCAGAAGGATACGGTTGTGCACAGTATTCATTCGGTTATGCTTGATCCGGCAGGCGGTAACGTCCCGGTGGGAATTGATAATATTCAGGATGTAACTGTGAACGGAGAGAGTCTGGGACTTGGAGGTTATCTGGATATCGGGCTTATAGATACGATGAAGGATTTGCTCGTAAATTTTGCGGGAGCAGTTGTATTTTCAGTAATCGGATATTTTTATGTAAAGCACCGGGGAAAAGGGCGGTTTGCTAAGAGGCTGATACCGCGGCTTAAGACGAAAGATGCAGATTTTTTAAAGAAAGCCAAAGAGGAAATATAGTTTTTGCATGACAGAGCAAAGTATGTTACTATCTTTATAGATCATATGGAGGGAGAATATGAAGCATTTATTAAAGAAGTATATACAGATAAGCATATTCTGTATGTGTATGATGGCTCCTTTGTGTTTTTCTGTTACAGTTAACGCAACAGACATAGAGAGCATGGAAGAAGAGTCCTCAGATTTAAAACATCAATTGAATAATGTGAATCAGGAGTTGTTAAGTATCGGAAATGAGATTGCTGATGTGGAGGATAAGATCAGCGATACGTCGGGGGAGATTGACAGAACAAGGGAATTGCTTGCAATTGCAAGAAAAAGCGAAGAAGAACAGTACGAAGAGATGAAGCTGCGTATTAAATATATGTATGAAAATAGCAGTATGTCTATGCTGGAGATTCTTATTTCCGCGGAAGATATGAATGATTTTTTGAACAGGATCGATTTTATACAAAACATCAGTGAATATGACCGAAACAAATTAGATGATCTGACTACGCTGCGAACGACGATTGAGGAGCAGGAAAAGCACCTTGTGGACGAGCAGGATTCGCAGGCGGATCTGCAGAAAATATTGGATTCAAAGCAGACGAGCCTGCAGGCGAAAGCAGATGAGATGTCGGTAGATCTGTCTACACTGACGAAACAGATTCAAAAGCTTCGTGAAGAAGAGGCAGAAAGAGCAGCCGAGGAGGCGAGAAAGAAGGCGGAAGCTGAGGCAAAAGCAAAGGCTGAGGCCGAAGAAGAGGCGAAAAGAGCTGCCGAGGCAGCTGAGGCGGCGGCACAGTCAGATAAGAAGACCGCATCCAGTGGGAATAGCTATGATATGCCGTCAGGCAGCGGGGTTCTCACGAAAAAAAAGGGCGTAAATTATTATAATGGTCATAAAGAGACGTATTATTCTCAAAGGGTGCTGCCGGGAGGCGGTTTGAAGATTCCGGGACGCCATGTCGCTTCAGATGGAACGATCCGTGACGAGGATGATTATATCTGCGTGGCAAGCAGCGATTATCCGAAAGGGACTGTCGTGGAGACTTCGCTTGGACCAGGCAAGGTTTACGATTCGGGATGTGCAAAAGGGACGATTGACTTGTATACGGACTGGTAGGATATATAAGCAAGATATGAAATTCAGGATATATGATTTGCCGTAAATCCGGATACAGTCAATAATGTTTTTTGTATGGCACAGACATAACAAGAGCGGGCGGACACGCCAATAAACTTGACGGGGAAAAAGACAACGTGCTATAATGGCAACCGAATAAAAATCGTAAGAATGCCGGAGGTATAGCCGTGAATAGAGAAAAAGGTTTTGATAAGCAGACAGATCAGATCATATTT
>CAZNXL010000204.1:0-3999 GCA_964577075.1 uncultured Dorea sp.
TCTCAAAATTCAGCCGCTCCGTAATGTTGTCCATGCCCAGGACATTTGACAGAAGGTCAATCCAATAGGAACGTCCGTCCTCATCCTCTTTTCCTCTTCCCCTCCATCGGTTCACGAACTGGCGGGCCGCTTCTCTTTGTTCAGCATCCGTCATGCTTCTTCCTCCATTGCCTCAACTGATTTACATTATATCAACATTTCGTCAGGTTGTCTACTATCCGGGCTCTTCACGCAGTTGATGATGAGCCGCGTTTCCGGTATTTTACGTCAACAGGATTGCCGTCTTTGTCCACAGGGGTTTCCTTGTCATCCAGTGAGAAATCCTTCAAAATCCTTACAACAGACACCTTTCCCGTCAAAAAGTTTTCTCCTCGGATGGGGAGATTTAAGATCCTGAAGAAAACGAGGAGACGGAAGCTCTGATCCACGCGGAATCCTATGGAGAGAGTTTTTCTGGTTGGGATAATAAAAATGTGATAGAATTGTGATTGGAAGATCAAAAATATGAAATTTTGCTAATAATCAAATGAAAGCAGGCGCGGTTATTATGTATAAATATCCAATAGCAGGGAGTTTCCCCCGAAGAGGTAAAAGCATGTTCGGAACGGAAAGTTATCATGGCTGTGATTTTCGTTTTTTTCTATGTTAGAATTTATGGAAGAATGAGGAGAAAGATTATGATCAATAGAGAAGATATGCTTGCGCTGACAAGGCGCATGACGGTAAAGAGAACTTCCATTACAGGAATTGCCGGGTGCTATATGGATGAGGAAGGTTTTATAGACGGAACATTTAATACAAATTTTCTCAAGCTGTCTGCTAGAGATAAAGAGAAAAATCTGGCAATCGCGAAGACCATCCCATTCGCAGGAACGAACAGTAATCTTACAAGACATCTGTTTTCAAAAGAAGCAATGGGGACGAATCAGATATGGCAGCTTTTGATGGGGATTCGCTCCTGTGCGCTTAAAAATGATGCATTGCTGGATGTATTTTATGAATTAGTGGGAGACATTTATAAAGCAAAACAGGAATACGCGGTGTATCTATTTCATGACCGCTACGATATACCGGCCAAGGCTTCAGATCACCAGAGGTTAGGAGAGTCCGAGCAGATGTTTGAATATATTATCTGTGCGATCTGCCCGATTTTCGGGGATTATGAACCGGGAGCGCCGGAATGCGGCTTCCTCTTCCCTGCGTTTGAAGAAGGATGCGCAGCGATGAATTGTGTGGATATCTATCAGGCGGATGCAAAAAAGCCCCATGCGGAGTTGCTGAAGCTGCTTGGAGTTAAAAAAATGAATCATATGCAGGGTTAAATCATCAGGTAAGATGCCCCGAAATCGTTGCCTGTATTGCTTCTTTTGCAGGAAATCATTGGACGTATGGAAGAATTGTAATATAATAAGAATAGTATGATGTGGCTGTTTGAAACAGAATGGTTGAGAGGATTATTGTATGATTTTGATTTTAGAAGGTGAAGAAAATGAGTAAAAAGTATCAACGGATTTTTACGATCGTCATCGATTCTTTGGGAGTAGGAGCCCTGGATGATGCGGCCGCATATAAAGATGCAGGGACAGATACTTTAGGGCATATCGCAGAGCATGCCTCATCCCTTGAGATCCCGAATCTAAGGAAGCTTGGCATGGCGAATCTTCATTCATTGAAGGGGATGGAACCAATAGAACATCCTCTGGGATATTATGCGAAGCTGAATGAGGCAAGCGCCGGGAAAGATACGATGACGGGACACTGGGAGATGATGGGACTTCATATTACGAAGCCGTTCCGGACATTTACCGAGACTGGTTTTCCAAAGGAACTGATCGATGAGCTGTCCAAAAGGACCGGGCGAACGATCATCGGGAATAAGAGCGCCAGTGGAACACAGATCCTTGATGAACTTGCGGAGGAAGAGATTGCCACAGGACATATGATCGTATATACTTCTGCGGATTCCGTGATGCAGATCTGTGGAAATGAGGAGACCTTCGGACTGGAGGAACTGTACCGCTGCTGTGAGATCGCGAGAGAACTTACGATGAAAGATGAATGGAAGGTAGGACGCGTGATCGCAAGACCGTATGTCGGGAAGAAAAAAGGTGAGTTCACGCGAACAGGCAACCGCCATGATTATGCGCTGAAGCCTTATGGGAGGACAGCCTTGAATGTGTTAAAAGATGCAGGGCTTTCCGTAATTTCCGTAGGAAAGATCTTTGATATTTTTGACGGAGAGGGATTGACGGAATCCAATAAGTCCAGGAGTTCTGTACACGGTATGGAGCAGACGATCGAGATCGCCGGAAGAGATTTTGAAGGGTTGTGTTATGTGAATCTCGTGGATTTTGACGCTCTCTGGGGACATCGCCGGGATGTGGAAGGGTACGCGAAGGAGTTAGAGAGATTTGACGTGAAGCTGGGAGAACTCCTTGGCATTTTAAGAGAAGATGATCTGCTGATCATTACGGCCGATCACGGAAATGACCCGACACATACAGGGACGGATCATACAAGGGAACGAGTTCCATTTCTTGCATACTCACCGTCTATGGAAGGCTCAGGAAAGCTTGAAGATGCAGAGACATTCGCGGTTATCGGAGCTACGATCACAGACAACTTCGGACTAAAGATGCCGGAGGGTACGATCGGAACATCGATCCTTGAAAAATTAGTTTAACATTATGGAGGCATTTATGGAGAACAGAGATCTTTTAAAAACAGTCGATCATACGTTGCTTACACAGACAGCAACATGGGAGGAGATCCGACAGATTTTGGATGATGCTATGAAATATGAGACAGCATCCGCCTGTATTCCGGCATCTTATGTAAAACAGGCGGCGGAATATGTGCAGGGCAGGCTGCCGATCTGTACAGTCATCGGATTTCCTAATGGCTACAGCACAACGGCGGTTAAAGTGTTTGAAACAAAAGACGCAGTTTTAAACGGCGCATCCGAGATCGATATGGTAATTAATCTCGGACACCTCAAAGATCAGAAGTACGAAAAGATCGAGGAGGAGATCAGACAGATCCATGAAGCCTGTGAAGGAAGGATCTTAAAAGTAATTATTGAGACTTGTCTGCTTACAGAAGAAGAGAAGATCAGGATGTGTGAGATCGTTACAAAAGCAGGGGCGGAGTTTATCAAGACATCCACCGGATTTTCCAGGTCAGGAGCTACCTTTGCAGACGTAGCGCTTATGAAAACACATGTAGGCGGGAAAGTTAAGATAAAAGCTGCCGGAGGTATTTCCTCTCTGGAGGATGCAAAGAAATTCATTGAACTTGGCGCAGAACGTCTGGGTACGAGCCGTATTGTAAAATTAATGAAAGAATAAAATCAGTGGTTGACAAATTTCCTTAAATCCTTTAGACTTTCTCTAAGATAAATATGAAAAAGCTTTGAAAAGAAAAAGTAATAATTCCTACACCCATACAGAAAGCAGCCGGCGGATGAGAGGCGCATGAAGGAATGGATTATGAATACCTCTTGGAGCTTTGCACTGAAAGCGGATGAAGATACATTCAGGATGCAAGTAGGCTGTAACGTGTTGGCATACGTTATCATTGCCGGAGCTGTGAACACGCGGCTTAATGAGGCTGGCAATGTGAGTTGCCGGTGAATAAAGGTGGTACCACGGATGATCCGTCCTTATCTATTCTGCGGGGTAGATAAGGGCGTTTTTTAGCTGCGTTTATAAAAAGTAAAAAAGGTAGAAAAAAGGAGAGAGAGACATGGGAATTTACGAAGAACTGAGAGCAAGGGGATTGATCGCACAGGTAACAGACGAGGAGCTGGTCAGGGATCTGGTCAACAATGGAAAGGCGACTTTTTATATCGGGTTTGACCCGACGGCAGACAGCCTCCACGTAGGACATTTTATGGCGCTCTGCCTGATGAAGAGATTGCAGGAAGCGGGCAATAAGCCAATCGCCCTGATCGGCGGAGGGACGGCTATGATCGGTGATCCGTCCGGAAGAAGCGATATG
>CAZNXL010000205.1:0-3987 GCA_964577075.1 uncultured Dorea sp.
TCATATCTTCTTCCCACATCCTTCGGATCGATCGGCAGATACGGAACCGTCCATGTCTTACAATTCTTTTCTTCTCTCCATGCCATACCTTTGGCGATCGCGTCCTGATGAGAACCTGAAAATGCAGTAAATACCAGATCCCCTGCATATGGCTGACGCGGATTTACTTCCATCCTTGTAAGCCTCTCATAAGTTTCGCGAATGCGGGCCATATTGGAAAAATCAAGCCCCGGATCTACGCCGTGTGAGAACATGTTCATACCTAAAGTCACGATATCCACATTACCGGTGCGTTCGCCATTACCAAACAGTGTACCTTCGATACGGTCAGCTCCCGCTAAGATACCAAGCTCCGCAGTAGCAACGCCACAGCCGCGATCATTATGCGGATGCAGGCAGAGGATCACATGATCCCTGTAATTTAAGTTTTTATCAACATACTCTAACTGGCACGCAAATACATGCGGCATAGCATTTTCTACCGTCGTCGGGATGTTGATGATCGCCTTATTGTCAGCCGTCGGCTTCCACACGTCCAGCACGGCATTGCATACTTCCACCGCATAGTCCACCTCTGTTCCCGGAAAACTCTCCGGGCTGTACTGGAATGTGAAATTTCCATCTGTCTGATCTGCCAGTTCCAGGAGCATCTTTGCCCCTTCCACCGCAATCTCCTTAATCTCATCTTTTCCCTTTTTAAATACCTGTTCTCTCTGTGCCACTGAAGTGGAATTATACAGATGGATCACTGCATGAGGAGCGCCCTTTACCGCCTCAAAGGTCTTTTTAATGATATGCTCTCTCGCCTGTGTTAATACCTGCACCGTAACATCATCCGGGATCATATCCTTTTCAATCAGGGTCCTCATAAACTGATATTCTGTCTCTGACGCTGCCGGGAACCCTACCTCTATCTCCTTAAATCCAATATCCACAAGCATCTGGAAAAATTCCAGCTTCTCCTCCAGGCTCATAGGCTCGATCAACGCCTGATTGCCGTCTCTTAAGTCGACACTGCACCAGATCGGCGGCTTCTCAATATGATCCTTTTTCACCCAATCATAACTCACCTGCGGCGGCATAAAATAAGTTCTTTCATACTTGTCGTAATTCCTCATAACTCCCTCTCCTTTATACATACGTTTAAATTAAGATTAATCAAATTGATTGTCTTTTTTTATGCTATCTTATCCTATCATATATATATCAAAAAAGGAAGTGATAATTTTAATCACTTCCCTTGATGTATATTAATCTTTTTTTATTCTTCCAGCGAACGTTTCCTTGAGATAGTTACTTTTTCTTCATAACACTCAAAGATATCATCAACCTTCTGTTTTTCAAGCTTCGGCGTCACGAAGCTCACTACCGGAACAACAATAAGTCCCGCAATCATGGCAATCGCTCCCGCATTAATCGGCGATGCGATATAATGGAAATACATATTAGAAACAGTAATGCCTACGCCTGCGATAAAGCTTGCCCATACTGACGCCCTTGTAACGCCTTTCCAGTACAGGCCATACATAAACGGCGCCAAAAACGCACCTGCAAGCGCTCCCCATGAGATTCCCATAAGCTGTGCAATAAATGTCGGCGGATCTAATGCGATCACTACAGACAGCACGATAAAGAACACTACCAATACCTGCATCGTCCTTACCTGCTTTTTCTCGTCCATATTCTTCATCACATTGTCTTTTAACAAATCCAGCGTAAGAGTTGAACTGGAAGTAAGTACCAGAGATGCCAGCGTGGACATAGATGCCGACAACACAAGGACAACTACCACGCCAAGCAGGATATCCGGCAGAGTAGATAACATATAAGGCACGATTCCGTCATAAATCACCGCGCCAGTCTCATCATAAATAGAAGCATTGTCAAACAGTCGTCCGAATCCGCCAAGGAAATAACATCCTCCGGAAACCACGATCGCAAATATTGTAGAAATCACTGTGCCTGTGTTGATCGCCTTTTCATCCTTGATCGCATAGAACTTACCAACCATCTGCGGAAGCCCCCATGTGCCAAGAGAAGTCAGGATAACGACTCCCAGAAGATTCAACGGATCAGGCCCTAAGAAAGAGGTAAACGCTCCCGGCTGTCCAAGCGTGATCTCCACGTCGCTCGGGAGCTCAGCCATCTTACGTATTGCTTCGATTAATCCGCCCTGTCCTCCAAGCACTGCTCCAATCACAGCGCAGATACCGATTAACATAATAATTCCCTGAATAAAATCATTAATCGCCGTAGCCATGTATCCCCCAAGGATAACATAGATCCCTGTAAATACAGCCATACCGATCACGCAATATGTATAAGGAATGTTAAACGCCATTCCAAACAGTCTTGACAATCCGTTATATACCGATGCTGTATATGGAATGAGGAAAATAAATACAATTGCGGACGCGGCAATCTTTAAAGCCTTACTCTCATATCTCTCTCCGAAAAAATCCGGCATAGTCTTAGAATTCAGGCGCTGCGTCATAACCTTAGTACGTCTTCCCAATACAACCCACGCCAGCAAACTACCGATCACAGCGTTACCAATACCGATCCACGTAGACGCCATACAATATTTCCACCCAAACTGTCCCGCATATCCGACGAATACGACTGCGGAAAAATAAGAGGTTCCATATGCAAATGCCGTAAGCCACGGACCCACGGAACGTCCTCCCAATACAAACCCGTCCACACTGGTGGCATGCTTTCTGCTATAAAGTCCTACGGACACCATGATCGCAAAAAATATCACCAGCAAAAGTAACTTAACTGCCATAAAACTATCCCTCTTCTTTCTCTCTATTCCCTGTCGTTAAACTGCTTTAAAGCGCAACGCTTTAAACCGTTGCGCTTTAAAGCAGTAAAGTCATATAAGAGAATACCACAACGTACATGACTTGTCAAGAGAGCGTATGAATATAAATTTACATTTGGAGAACGCGGCGGGTATCTGCCAAATAACTAACAGACAACTCCCTGTGAACGCCAAGCATGATCGCTATCCAACCCGTCCACAACAAGCTTATCCGCTATTCTTCCGGCATTATATGAACAGCCCGTCCTCTTATCCTATTTATTTCATCTGATTAACCCGGTCCTGTACGGTTTTATTAAAGTTTTCGATTCTTCTCTCGTAGTTTCCTGACATATACTCTGAATGCAGCATAAAGTCTGCCGTTGCAAGATTATTTGCAATCGGGATATCATATACAACTGCAATACGAAGAAGGGCTTTTACATCAGGATCATGAGGCTGTGCCTCAAGCGGGTCCCACAAAAAGATCATAAAATCAATCTGTCCTTCCACGATCTTTGCACCGATCTGCTGGTCTCCGCCCAGCGGGCCGCTGTTATATCCTTTTACCGGAAGTCCTGTCTTATCTGCGATAAGGCGTGCTGTTGTCCCTGTTCCACACAGGAAATGTCCTTTTAATATCTCTTTGTTTTTGTCACACCACTCTACGAGTTCTTTTTTCTTGCCGTCATGTGCGACTAATGCAATATGTTTTGTCTTCCCAATCTCTAACGTAACGTAATTATCATTCATCCTCTTGCTCTCCTTCTTCGTAATACTTATAATTGCGGACCATAGATTTCCCCATGATCCCTACTCCGACAAATCCTATTTTCATTCCGTTTTCTCCTTGTTAAATGTTGTTGCTTACTGTTTGTTACTTACTATTTTTACTTGCTGTTTGTCACTTACTGTTTTTCCACTACTTCTCCCTGTTTTTTATAGATACTTCCCGACGGAACATACCCTCTTACGGAAGACAGCGGATAAATATTTGTATGCCTTCCTACCACACTTCCGGGATTCAGTACAGTTCCGCACCCAACTTCTACTTCGTCGCCAAGCATTGCTCCGAACTTTTTAATTCCTGTCTCAATATTCCCTTCCGGTGTCTTCACTGCGACGAGTTTCTTATCAGACTTCACATTAGAAGTAATAGAACCCGCTCCCATATGAGCTTT
>CAZNXL010000206.1:0-3979 GCA_964577075.1 uncultured Dorea sp.
TTAGATACCGGACGAAGCTGTTCCATCTTGATCTTGCGTTCTTTTTCCGTTGTAAGTAACTTCATGATCGGCGGCTGAATGATCGGAACTAACGCCATATAAGAATATGCCGCCACTGCGATCGGTCCCATGATCGCTGTCTGCTGCAGCTTGCCCGCAAGGAAGATAGACGTAGGTCCATCTGCACCGCCGATAATGGAAACAGCCGCAGCAGCCTTATCGGAAAATCCCATTGCCATCGCTCCGAGATAAGCTGCAAAAATACCAAACTGCGCTGCCGCGCCCAAAAGAAAGCTCTTCGGGTTGGCAATCAAAGGTCCAAAGTCTGTCATCGCTCCGACACCCATAAAGATCAGGGACGGTAAAATTGCCCATTCATCTAAGACATAGAAGTAATAAAGCAGACCTCCCGTACCGTTTGCCGCATCTTCTGCATGCAACATAATATCCGGATAGATATTAACAAGCAGCATACCAAAGGCGATCGGAACCAGGAGCAATGGCTCGAACCCATGTCGAATTGCTAAATATAGGAAAAAACATGCAACAGCGATCATAATCAGATTTCCCACTGTCAAGTTAAGGAAAGCTGTCTGCTGAATGAGGTTTCCTAATGTCGTTACTATATAATCCATTATTTTAACCTCCAGTCATACTTGTGCCAGGTTTCACATTAGTTTAATGTGGCTAATACTGCGCCGGCCTCAACCGCATCGCCTACTGCCGCATCAATACTCGCAACTGTCCCGTCTTCCGGAGCTACAACTGGAATTTCCATCTTCATCGCTTCGATAATTACGACCGGGGCGCCCTTCTTTACGCTCTGTCCGACATTTGCCTCGATTTTAAATACTTTTCCTGCTGCTCCCGCCTTTACTTCAATAGCGCCTGCGCCGACCGGTGCGGCTGCTTTTGGCGCTGGCGCGGCTGCTTTGGGCGCTGCTGCCGGCGCGGCTCCTGCGCCATTTTCTTCTACTGTAACGTCATATACATTACCATTTACTGTGATTGTATAATTTTTCATTTTGAGATCCTCCTAAAATTTACTTTGAATTCCATTTATTCGATGGACGACGCCTGATACTTCGTACAACAAATCCATCTGTTGCTGCTGTTCCTTTTGCCTCGGCCTCTGCCGCTGCAATTGCCGCCGCGATCACTGCGATCAACTCTGTATCATCTGTAACCGCCTCCTGTGCGGATGTACTTTCCAAAGCTTCAGATACCGGCGCTTCTTTTTTCTCTGACTGTGCCGGCTTCTTCGCAAATGCTGCCTGAAGCTTCGGAATATATTTAAATAAAGAAATAATAAATGCTATCAGAATCAGTACAACGAATACAGTCCCCATCCCAAGTACCGTATTAAGTCCTGCTTTCTTGAGAATGTCACCGGTACCCATCTTAGCGCTGACGGTCATACTCTCCAGCCTGGAATCACTGTCGAACATAAAAGTGATCTCAGCGTCTACCTTCTCAAACTTTGCCGGTGCAGATACCTCTATCTCTCCATTCGTTACCTTATAGCTGTATTCATCGCGTTCTATAAAGTTGCCGCATTCTTCCACACCTGACTGCCAACTGTCAAGAACACTTAAAAAGCTTTCTGATTCAAACGGAAGTCCGGCCTGCGTTAACTGCAGATCCACAGCGAACTCCGACATCTCGTCCCACTGCTCCAAAGTATCTTCATCTGCACTTGCACAGTAGTTAACAAGGAAATCAGCCACCTGCTCTAACTCTGCCTCATCATACTGTGCCTGTTTGGATTCATTTTCACAGGCAGTGAAGCAAAACACAGTAACAAGCATGCATAATAATAAGCTAATTTTTCTCTTCAATTTGCCCCACCTCTCTACACCGTGCCATGTTTTTTCATCGGACGATCTTCTCTCTTAGTAAATAACATCTCAAACGCACCGATGACATATTTTCTTGTATCAACCGGTTCAATGATCGTATCAACATATCCTCGTCTTGCCGCAGACATCGGGCTTGACTGGAGTTCTCTGTACTCGGCGGCCTTCTTGTTTAATACGTCCGCGCCTGCCCCCGCATACATGATCCTGACAGCCAGAGAAGCATCCATCATGCCAATCTCAGAGCCTGGCCACGCGTATACCATGTCTGCGCCGATAGATTTGCTGTTCATTGCAACATAAGCGCTTCCGAACGCTTTCCCGATCACGACATTTACTTTCGGGACCGTTGCATTGGCAAATGCGTACGTAAGCCTGGCAACCGCTTTTGCAAGCTCCTTTTCATCACTTTGAGATGCTGTAAATCCCGATACGTTGGTAAGAGTCAGGACCGGAATGTTAAAAGCGTCACAAAATTCAACAAATTCTGCCGCTTTCTTTGCGCCATCTGCGGAAAGTGAACCATCAAACTCTGCAACAACCTGCGCATCCGCATCATATACTTTTGAGCGGTTGGCCACCGCGCCTACTGTCATTCCATTCAGGCGGATAAATCCCGTCACCATATCTTTGGCGTACTCTCTCTTTGTCTCAAAGAACTGATTACTGTCTGAAATATTTGCAAGGGCTATCGCTGTATCCTCCACCGCATTCTCAATCCCTGTACATACCCGATTGAGATCATCTGTGCAGTCGTCGTAGGAACTGTCTTCTTCGTTATTCGCCGGAAGCATCGCAACAAGAGTCCGAATCTCCGCAAGGATCTCTGCCTCTGTTCCAACGACATCTACGAGTCCTGTATTCTCACTCTGATACTCTGCAGAAGAAGAATTACACCTGGAGATATCATTCCCCGCAATCGCATTGGGAGAATTCACAAACAGTTTTGCCTTCTCAGATTCCATAAATGTAAAATCAGTAATGGCGGGAACAACGGAAAGACCACCGCCGCAAATTCCTAAAACAGCTGTGATCTGCGGGATCACTCCTGATGCCATTGCCTGCTTCAGATATAAAGTGCCGAACGCCTCCAAAGCATCCGTTGCTTCCTGAAGTCTAAAACCTGCACAGTCAACCAGCCCGATAACCGGCGCTCCCATCTTCATTGCCATATCATAAATGTTTGCAATTTTCTTTGCGTGCATCTCGCCAATCGCCCCATTTAGTACAGAAGCATCCTGACTGTAAACATACACCAAATTCCCCTCGATCACACCATAACCGGTAATGACGCCATCTGCCGGGGTTTCCTTTTCCTGCATGTTAAAATCAGTAGATCTCGCTGTAACAGCGCCACCGATCTCAACAAAGCTTCCTGCATCAAGCAACGCTTTTATTCTGTTGCTTGCCGCACTTTCTGTTGCTATGTTGCCCATAGTCCAGCCCTCCATTTTTCTAACATATTAAAATTGGTTTTGCGATTCACTAAAAAGTTCAACCAAATTTTAGCCAATTATATTATATCCTTTCCCATACAATTGCGCAAGGCTTTTGTTGTTTTCTGTCAATTTCTTAACATTCTTTAAGGAACCTCAATATTGCGGGAAAAGGAACAGCCACGCATCCGTAAACCATGCCGCTGTTCCCTTTCTTTATGTGAAATATTCAAAAACAATTATATCTTTTTGATCTTTTTTATCTGATCGCATCTTTCCACCAGATAAGCTTTCAGATCCTCTAACTCTCCATCTGCGATAGCACTCTTCGGCACTCCGAAAAAATCTTTCGGTCCCGGTCCGTTTTTAGCGAGAAAGCCTATCGCTTTATCGCTCTCTATGATCTTCTTCACTTTAGAATACAAAAATACTGCCTGCTTCGTTCCCGTGTCATTGACAATCCTGTCTTCATAAAATTCAACTTGAACAACAAGAGGTTTCTCTCTCTTCCGGATACGGATGCGGTAAAGTTCTTCCGCATCACCTACCGCCATTGCATTCATTAATTTCCTGAAAAACGTCCTTGCAACAATATCTGCGATAAAGAAGACAATCACCCATTTGCACATATATTTCACCAGAAACCAAAGAAGTCCTTCAGCGCTTCCGCCGCCCGGATCAGCATAT
>CAZNXL010000207.1:0-3960 GCA_964577075.1 uncultured Dorea sp.
GATGCAAAGCAGAAGGCGGTTCGTATTGCCAACAGCCTTGTTTTATATGTGCATGGTTCTCAGAACTATTTCAACCACAGGACAAACGTGGATTCTCAGAACCGTATTGTCTGCTTTGATATCAGAGACCTTGGAAAGCAGTTGAAAGAGCTGGGAATGCTTATAGTGCAGGATGCAGTATGGAACAGGGTTTCACGTAACCGTGAGCGCAGGGTGGCTACCCGTTACTACTGTGACGAGTTCCACTTGCTTTTAAGAGATAAGCAGACAGCGCAGTATTCAGTGGAGATCTGGAAGCGTTTCAGAAAGTGGGGCGGTATTCCCACAGGGCTTACGCAGAACGTGGGAGACTTCCTTCGTTCGGAGGAGATCGAGGGTATCCTTGGTAACAGCGATTTTGTATATCTCCTTAACCAGAACGCAAAGGATCAGGTGATCCTGGCAGACAAGCTGGGACTTTCGGAGAAGCAGCTCCAGTATGTAACAAACTCTGAATCCGGGTGCGGACTCATTCTTTTTAATGATGTGGTCATTCCGTTTGCGGACAGATATCCGACAGATACCAAGACGTATGCGATCATGAACACTCGTCCACAGGAAGAAGAGGAACATACTGCTGACAAGGGAGATGATGCGGATGGCGAAGAAAAAGAATAATACGGCAAGGAAGGAAGTATCGGATATAACCGGAGCAAAACCCGAGGGATTTGATGCGAAAGCCGATGCCGGTGATTTTAAGAAAGCACGGGCGGGTCCTACGGGATCCGCTGATGGAAGAGGTAAGGGCAGTGCCGTAAAAAGTAAGGCTGTAAGCGAAGCACAGGAGATGTTTAATGCTGCGTCTGCAAATACGGTTTCTCAGGCAGAAGAAAAGAGCAGAAAGGTCAATCAGGAATTCTTTAAAAGACATGAGAACGAAGATGAAAAAAATACCGAGTATGCTTCTCAGCGTGAGGAAACAAGGGCACTTCGCAAGCACAGACAGCATGAGAGCCGTGCAAGGGTAAAGGACAGCTTTATACAGTCCGATGGAGATTTCCATGGAAAGACAGGATTTGTGGAAGAGGCAGGAGCCGAGACAGCAAAGAGCCATAAGCTTGAGATGCTTGAAAAGAAAGCTGAAAAAGCCGGAGTCAAAACCCAGAAGGCGAGAAAGAAGTTGCCGCAGCGTAAGGAGTACAGGCTGGTACGGCATTTCGATGAAAAGACCGGGAAAGTCACTTATGAGCTACAGACCAATAAGGTGCTGAAAAAGCCTAAGAATGATAATCCCATAACTGCTGCAAACCGCAGGGCAATGATGGAGGCACAGGGACTGGTGCATGACAAGATATCGGAGGATGAAAAGGATAACGCCGGTGTTGAAGCTGCCCACAGGACAGAAGAGGCTGGTGAAGCCGTTATCGTTCATGCAAGAAACATAAAGCAGGGCGTACAGGCAAAGCGAAGTAATAAAGTGGCAGCTCTTGAAAAGAAGCAGTTCAAGGCGGAAGTGAACTTCAGGTATCAAAAGTATTTGGAGGAAAACCCGGAGGTCAAAAAGAAAGCCATACAGAAGCGTCTTCAGAAGCAGCGTATCAAGCGTGAGTATGCCAAGGCACTTAAGAAAGGAACGACTGAGGCAAAGCAGGCTGCCGGATATGCAAAAAAAGCGGCAACAACAACCACAAACATGGCTAGAAAAGTAGCAGAGTTTGCAAGGAAGCATATCGGAGCGATAGCGACAATAGGCTTGTTCGGACTCTTTTTTATGCTTATAGCCGCAGGTATATCAAGTTGTTCTGCCGTACTTAACGGTGGCTTGTCAGCTACTATGGCAGGAAGCTATCAGAGTCAGCCAGCTCAGCTTGATGCATCGGATGAAGCCATGACTTCAAGGGAAATGGCATTGCAGAACACCATAGACAGCATCGAGGAAGATTATCCCGATTATGACGAGTACAACTATAACCTGGAAGAAATCGGACATAATCCTTTTACGCTGATCAATTACCTGTCAGCCATAAAGGTTGATGTGGTGGCTGCGGACTGTGATGCGGAGATCGAATCGCTTTTTGATGAGATGTATGAGCTGACCCTTACACCAAGGGAAGAGACACGAACCCGCACGGTAACTGTTACGAATGAGGAAACCGGTGAAGAGGAAGAAGTGGAAGAGGAATATACCGTAACGATCCTTGATGTGGAACTTACCCGTAAGCCTTTAGAGGATATCGTTGCGGAGCGTCTTACCGGGAATGACGATGCAAGTACGCTTTATGCGGCATATCAGCAGACCAATGGTGCGCTTCAGCAGTTTTATACGCCTCTCGATACGGACTGGTACAGCCTGATAAAGAGTTACTACGGTTATAGGAAGAATCCCATTACCGGAGAGAACCAGTTCCACAGAGGTATTGATATCGCAGTACCGGAAGGGACAGAGGTTTATGCCGGGCATGACGGAACAGTTACCACGGCAGCCTATGACGATGATTACGGGAATTATATCGTGATCACGGACTCAAAAGGCTTTACTACGAAGTATGCGCATCTTGAAAGTATGAATGTCAGCGCAGGGCAGACTGTAAGGCATGGAGAGATTATAGGCAAGACCGGAAGTACGGGAGCCGTAACGGGAAGCCACTTACATCTGGAGTGCTTATCAGATGGAGAGTATTATAATCCGCTTTTCTATTTTGAAAACGGTAACGGATCCATTTATGGCACGACAGATCCTATCGGTGGCAGTGGCGATGTAGCTGCACTTATAGCAGAAGCGGAGAACTATCTCGGATACCCTTATGTATGGGGCGGTAGTAGTCCTTCAACGAGCTTCGACTGTTCGGGCTTTGTGTGCTATGTGGTGACTCACAGCGGATATTACAATCTGCCACGTACCACAGCGCAGGGCATATATAACCAGTGCCAGCATATCAGCGCATCAGAAGCGAGAGCCGGGGATATTATCTTTTTCACAGGTACATATAATTCCGGTAATCCGGTAACCCATGTTGGTATCTATGCCGGCAATGGTCAGATGATCCATGCAGGCGATCCCATCAAATACTCTTCCATTAACACACCATACTGGCAGAGCCATTTCTACGCATTTGGCAGATTGCCGGGACATTAAGGAGGCAAGATGAAAAGAGAAACAATCAAGAAAAACCGTATTCATGCCGCCGAGAAGAAAGAGTATTACACCGAGCGTGAGAAATACTGGGCAAGACTCGAACAGGAAGCGGATGATGCGGAAGCAATGAAGATCATCAGAAAGAAACATATAACACCTGAGCAGTTGGCACTATTTAACAGCCTTTCTGAAAAAGAGGTTGCGGACATGATAGCTGCAAGGGATAAGGAATCAAAACAGACCCCGCCCGATGAAGGCGGGGCCTTTCATGCAGAAAATGAAAAGGAGACAAACGAAAATGCAAAGAAAGTTATCAATTAGGATTATTGCATCGCTGATCTTATCGGTGATGCTATTTGCACTGCCGGTCGGGGCATTCATTGCGAACAGCTCCACGGCGGTATCGGTATATGCCGAAGAGAGCGTGACAGGTAATGAAGCAGGAACTACAGATGATTCGTCATCAAGTGCTGATGCGTCAGACAGCGAATCAACGGATAATGGTTCATCTGAAGATGGAACAGATACATCAGTTGAGAATCCTACAGGCGGGGATAATTCCGATGCCGGGGATGGTTCCAACACAGGAGACAGCACATCTGAAAATGAATCCGGAGATGGTGAGACTGGAGAAGATGATCCCACACCGACTCCAGAACCCACACCTGAGCCGGAACCTGAGTGCATCTGCGAACATAAGTGCAGTCAGTATGATTACAACAAAGACTGCCCTGTATGTAGTCAGAACTTTAAGGACTGCGAATACAAGGAGCCGAGTGTAAAAATCACAATCAATACTCCTTCGGGATGGTATTCAAGCGGAACATCCGCAAAGGTCACTTTTA
>CAZNXL010000208.1:0-3913 GCA_964577075.1 uncultured Dorea sp.
GAAGCTATCATCTGATGGGATGTATGTTAAGTGCGGCATCCTGTAATAAATGGTGGAATGAAGGAATCCTGAAGACCAGTGATTTTGCAGCAGAACAGAAGGAGATTACAAAATTGGGAGATAATAATGTGTTCTACCTCCCTTATCTGATGGGGGAGCGTTCACCGCACAACAATCCGGATGCAAGGGCTGTGTTCATCGGCATGTCTATGGATACTACAAGAGAAGATATGACTCAGGCGGTACTGGAAGGAGTAGCATTTGCGCTGAGAGATTCTCTGGAAGTAGCAAGAAGCCTTGGGATTCATATTGAACGTACCAAGATCTGCGGCGGCGGAGCAAAGAGTCCGCTGTGGAAGAAGATGATCGCTAATATTATGGATCTGAAGGTGGATGTCATCGAGAATGAGGAAGGTCCGGCGCTTGGAGGCGCGATGCTGGCGGCAGTAGGCTGCGGAGAGTATCCTGATGTGGAGACGATCGCGAAGAAGACTGTTAAAGTTATTGATACTGTAGAACCGGAGCCGGAGCTGGTGAGAAAATATGGGGAGAAGTATCAGAAGTTTAAGAGGATATATCCTGTCGTAAAAGAATTGTTTTAGAATAAAAAGGTATGCTGCAGGAACGGACAGCTATAGGTGAAAGCAGCAATAAAAGCCTTGGAATTTATATTGGAGCTGGAGGTTGAGTATGAGCCAATTAAAGGGGAAAATGTTGTATTTTGAGTGTTACAGTGGAATTAGCGGCGATATGACGGCAGCGGCGCTTTTAGATCTGGGAGCTGATGAAAAGGAGCTGATCAGACAGCTGGGAACGCTTCCGATCGATGGATTTAAAGTTGAGATCGGCAGAGTAAAGAAATCCGGACTGGATTGCTGTAATTTTAATGTTGTGTTGGAAGAGCGGTATGAGAACCATGATCACGATATGGAATATCTGTATGGACATAACTATGCTCAAGACTGCCACAAGCAGGAACATCATCACGATCACGAACATGAATGCCGCCATGAGCATATTCACGAGCATGAACATCACCATGAACATATTCACGGACATCATCATGGACACGGCCACGAGCACCGTACTTTGCAGGATGTGCTGGCGGTGATCCGGGGATCCGGACTTACAGAACGGGCAAAAAAGACCGCATGTGATATATTCCAGGTATTAGCCTCTGCCGAGGCCAAAGCGCACGGTGCTTCTATGGAGCAGGTACATTTCCACGAAGTGGGAGCGGTTGACTCTATTGTTGATATTGCGGCTGTGGCAGTCTGCCTTGATAATCTTGATGTGAGAAGTGTTATTGTACCGGAGCTTTACGAGGGGAAAGGAACTGTGCGCTGTGCACATGGGATCTTGCCGATTCCGGTGCCGGCGGTTATGAATATTGCAGCGGAGCATAGTTTGACATTGCACAGGACAAATGTAGAAGGGGAACTCGTGACACCGACAGGAGCGGCGATTGTGGCAGCGGTACGTACATCAGATAAACTCCCGCAAAAATATAACATTTTAAGGACTGGTATGGGAGCCGGAAAAAGAGAATACGAAAGAGCAGGTATTCTGCGGGCAATGTTAATAGAAGAAGCCGCAGAGTCAGAGGATGTGATATATAAGCTGGAAAGTAATATAGATGATTGCACCGGAGAGGTTTTGGGATATGTTATGGAACAGCTTTTAAAAAAAGGTGCGCGGGATGTAAGCTATACGCCGGTTTTTATGAAAAAGAACCGCCCCGCATACCAGATCAATATTATCTGTACAAAAGACAATGTTCCTGTTATGGAGGAAGTCTTGTTTAAGGAGACGACAACCATCGGGATCCGCCGTATCCGCTTGGAGAGGACAACACTGCGCAGGGAACTTCGGACATTGAAAAGTACATTGGGTGAAGCTGTTATAAAGATTTGTGATGTGTGCGGAGAATGCAGGATGTATCCGGAATATGAAAGTATTGCGGCAATTGCAAGAGAAAGCGGACGGCCATACAAAGAGGTATGGGATCAGGTTCTGTCAGAAGCAAGGGAATGCTGGGGGATCAGTGATGCAAAGCTATGAGACAAAAGTCAGGGAACTAAAACAGCTTATGAGCTCTTACGCAGACGGGGATGTGATCATCGCATTTTCCGGCGGGGTGGATTCGAGTCTGCTTCTTAAGCTGGCATGTGAAGCGGCAAGAGAGAAAAAGCACGCTGTTTATGGCATTTTGCTTCATACGATGCTTCATCCGTCCGGAGAGGCGGAGAGTGCAAGAAGAATAGCAGAAGAGATAGGGGCAGTATTTAAGGTTCTTAAGATTGACGAGCTAAAAGAGGCAAAGATCGAAAATAATCCGCCAGACCGCTGCTATCGATGTAAGAAATATTTGTTCCGGTTGGTCTTAGATGAAGCGGAGAGGCTTGGTGTGAAGACGGTAATAGAAGGAACGAACCAGGATGATCTAAAGGTCTGCCGTCCGGGGATACGTGCCGTGAAGGAGTTAGGGATCATAAGCCCGCTGGCAGACTCCGGCCTTACAAAAGAAGAAGTAAGAAGATTGGCGAAAGCCTGTGGGGTATCTGTTTTTAATAAGCCGTCAACTCCCTGCCTTGCAACAAGATTTCCTTACGGGACAGAACTTTCTTATGAGGAGATGCGTAAGGTAGAAAAAGGAGAAGCCTTTTTAAGAAATAAAGATTTTTATAATGTCCGCCTGAGAGTGCATAAGGAACTCGTAAGAATTGAGATAGATGAAAACAGTATTCCAGGATTGATAGCGCAAAGAGTGGAAGTTACAGAATATTTAAAAAGTCTGGGATATAGTTATATAACAGTAGATTTAGAAGGATTCCGTTCAGGGAGTATGGATATAAAAAGGCCAGTGCGATAGCACCGGCCTTAGGAGGGGGGAAATCTATTATTAATTTTACGAATTATCCAGGCGAAGTCCAGCGATCATACAGGAATCAGCACAACTGCTGTCTTGCTGTCCTCTTCAGCTGACGAGAATATTATAGCGGTAATTTATGAATCGAATGTGACAAAAACTGGAAATGTTTATAAAATTTCTTAAGAAAATCGGAAGAAACGAAATAGAAGAGGGTAAAATCCCTCTTCTATTTCGTTAAACGGAGACGGAGGGATTCGAACCCTCGTACCGGCGTTGAACCGGTAAACTGATTTCGAGTCAGCCCCGTTACGGCCACTTCGGTACGTCTCCATAAGATGCAAATATCTGGCGGATCAGCCGCCTTATAGAGTATAACACATCTTAGTAGAAAGATGGAATACCCAATCTTATTTTTTGTTCGGATTTTCACGATATTCTTTTGGCGTACACTTCATATAGCGCTTGAAGATTTGTCCAAAATAAGCCGGACTTGAAAAACCAACCTGATCAGCGGTTTTTGTAATACTTTCGCCTTGCTTGAGGAGCGGCAGGCTATTTTGAATCCGTAAGAACATGATATATTCAAAGATAGTCATATCCATATGCTTTTTGAAGAAGCGGCAGCATTCGCTTTTGCATATGTTAATATGTCCTGCAACATCGTCTAAGCTAATATTCTGATTGTAATTTTCCTGTATGAAGGAGATAATGTCGCGAAGTCTCTGTAAATGCTTCTGAGGTTGCCGGTATTTTTCCGGAAGACCGGAAAAATACCGGTATAAATGCTGCCAGATCTGCATAAGGATGATGTGGACGCAAAGCTCGTAATCATTTGGTTTCTTTAGCGACAAATCATAGATTTCACTGATGTTCTGTATGATTTCCTGATGCCATGAGATCTCTTTTTCCAGCTTTAAGGAGGACCAGGCATCATTGGAGGTGATAAATTCAATATATTTTGTCTGCAAGATGCTATTTTCATATCCGTAGAGAAATCTTGGATGAAAAGTAACAGAAAGATAAGTGCATTCCTGATTATCT
>CAZNXL010000209.1:0-3881 GCA_964577075.1 uncultured Dorea sp.
AAAATGGGTAGTAGATTTGACACTACCTAAAGTCTTAAGGAGGTATGTTTTATGATGAAGAACAGAGTGATTACAATCAGCCGTGAATTTGGAAGCGGGGGAAGAACGATCGGGAGGCAGGTTGCCGACCAGCTGAAGATTCCCTGTTACGATCAGGAGCTTATCGAAGAAATTTCTCGCAAAAGCGGTCTTTCTCAGGAATTTATACGGGAAAAGGGGGAGTATGCCTTACATGGGAACTGGCTTATCAATGCCTTTGAATACCGTACCATGGAGGGAACTTCAATGCAGGATTATTTATGGTCCGTACAGAGAAATATTATATTGGATCTGGCTTCTGAGGGCCCATGTGTAATTGTTGGACGTTGTGCAGATTATATATTGAGGGATGCTGCGGATTGTCTGACAGTTTTTATTCATGCGGATATAAAGTCGCGGACAAGACGTATCGTCGATCTGTATGGAGAAACGAATGAAGCGCCGGAAAAACGATTAAAGGATAAAGATAAGCGTCGCGCAGCCTATTACAAATTTTATACAGGGCTCGAATGGGGCGATGCAGGGCATTATCATATCGCACTGGACAGCGGATCGCTTGGACTTGATAAATGCACGGAGATGATTGCCGGAGCGTACTAAAACAGGGACAGTACTGTGAGCCGAGCCGTATATGGCACAGTATGCAGGATTTACAACTCAAAATATGTACTTAAAATTTGCGCTTATGAAAAGTTGATTCTTATTAAATTTATGGTATAATTCATTTGCGGAGACAGTATTCGTAAAGAAACTATACTCGACATCTGACTTACTCAATTTAGAAAATATGTGCATAAAATCATAAGAGCTTATATTCTGAAAAGAAATAAGACTCTGAAATACGCGCAGGATATTTAGCATTTTCAGGGTCATACTATGTCCTGAAAGTGCTTTTTTTTGACTGGGAAGATCAGAGGCAGAAGCTATCTCCATATCAACGAAAATATCAGTTAGAAAAGGAGAACAAGACTATGAAAGTAACAAAGACCATCGAAGAGACACGAGAGCTTGTGAAGGAGTGGAGAAGAGAAGGAAAGACCGTCGGTTTGGTGCCGACTATGGGATTTCTCCATGAAGGACATGCAAGCCTGATCAGAAGGTGCCGCGAGGAAAATGATATCGTAGTGGTATCTGATTTTGTCAATCCGACACAATTCGGACCGAATGAGGATCTGGAGGCATATCCGCGAGATTTTGCGAGGGACAGCGCGCTCTGTGAGAGCATAGGGACTGATCTTATCTTTCATCCGGAACCGGAGGAGATGTATCAGGACGCGTGTGCTTATGTAAGCATCCACACTCTTTCCGACACCCTCTGCGGCAAGACAAGACCTGTTCATTTTCAGGGAGTATGTACGGTTGTCTCGAAGCTGTTTCATATTGTGACGCCGGACAGGGCTTATTTCGGACAGAAGGACGCACAGCAGCTTGCCATTATTAAAAAGATGGTAAAAGATTTGAATTTTGATATTGAGATCGTGGGATGTGCGATCGTCCGTGAGGAGGATGGACTTGCCAGGTCTTCAAGAAATACATATCTGAATGAAGAGGAGAGAAGAGCAGCCCTCTGTCTTTCCAAGGCGGTGAAAATGGGGAAAGAGATCATAAAGACCGGATGTGACTGTGCTGACATATTAAAGGAGATGCGCGCAGTTATTGAATCGGAGCCTCTGGCGAAGATCGATTATGTGTCAGTTGTGGATGCGCTGACGATGCAGCCCGTAGAGAAGGTGGAAAGAGATGTTCTTGTGGCCATGGCGGTTTATATAGGGAAAACCCGCCTCATCGACAATTTCAGTTACGAGGTGCAGCCATGGATCACACGCTAAAAAAAATTGGGGATATCAGTTCGTTTTTAGCAAAAAATATTGCATTCATCATTATTATATTTTCTGCAATTGCATTTTTCTGGAGAGACGGATTCTCATGGATGACAAACTATACATCCGTATTTTTAGGAGTGGCGATGTTCGGCATGGGACTCACCATTAGGATGGGAGATTTTCAAGTAGTATTCTCTCATCCGAAAGAAGTACTCCTCGGATGTGTCGCACAGTATACGATCATGCCCTTTGTTGCATGGATATTGGCAGTGATATTAAAGCTCCCGGAAGATCTGGTTATCGGAGTGGTATTAGTGGGGTGCTGTCCCGGGGGTACAGCCAGCAATGTGATCACGTATATTGCGGGAGGAGATGTACCGCTGTCAGTGGGAATGACGATTGTTTCCACATTGATCGCGCCGCTTATGACACCGCTTCTTGTCTATGTGATTGCCGGAGCGTGGGTGGAAGTATCTTTTCCTGCGATGGTTGCCTCGGTGGTAAAAGTGATCTTCATTCCGGTACTTCTCGGGATCTTCTTAAGAAGCCTGTTTGGACGCCAGATACAGAAGGTTTCGGAGGCGCTGCCGCTGATCTCGGTCATCGCTATTGTAATGATCATATCCGGGATTGTTGCTAATAATGCGGATAAGATTATAACCTGCGGAGTTCTGGTATTTGGAGTGGTGATCTGCCATAATTTTTTCGGGATGCTTCTCGGACTTTTGATTGCTAAGATTGCTAAGATAGAGTATTCAAAAGCGACAGCAATTGCCATTGAAGTAGGAATGCAGAACAGTGGACTGGCAGTGTCCCTTGCGACGGCGAATTTTGCAGCAAATCCACTTGCCACTTTGCCGGGAGCGATCTTCAGTGTGTGGCACAATATTGCAGGATCTGTATTTGCGAGTATCCGGCGAAAAAACCACAAATAAGGACTGTTCTGTAAGAAATAAGAATGTTATAATCTTTAGAAAAGATAATTTTGGCGGAAAGTGGGTAGTTGATTATGAACAGTCAATGTAAGATGATCATTTTTGATATGGACGGAGTGGTTCTTGACAGCGAGCCGCTCCATGAGACAGCCAGACAGATAATGTATGAGAAGTACGGGATTTCCCCGGATGACAGTTTTCCGGATCCGGTGGGAAAGTCTGCCAGAGGATTCTGGCAGATTGTAGGAGAAAAGTATAACCGTACCTGGAATAATTATGATATGGAAGAAGAACAGTTCCGACTGGTGGCCGAGCAGGTGGAAAATCAGGATATTCCGCCGACAAAAGGACTCATTCATGTAATAGAATGGGCAAAGGAGAGGGAAATTAAGATCGGACTGGCCTCTTCTTCTGCAAGAACGCTGGTGGGTAGAGCGCTGGCGGCTCTTGATATTGAAAAATATTTTGATGTGGTCGTATCCGGAGACGAGGTGGAAAGTAAAAAACCGGCTCCTGATGTGTATGAAAAGGCGCTAAGACTTGCGGGATTTACACCGAAGGAAGCGGTTGCAGTGGAGGATTCCACTACAGGAGTGGGCGCAGCGAAGAATGCAGGTGTCTATTGCTATGGTTATCACAATGAGACATCAGGCGAACAGGACTTATCAAGGGCAGATGAAGTAATAGAAAGTCTGGAGGAGCTGATGGACAAAAAAGCTTAGTGGATGCTGCGGTTATTGTGCATCGTATGGAGGAAATCTTTCAGTTCCTTGAAGCTTTCAGCAAATTTGAACGAGGTTGCAGAAGGACATTATCTCTTACAGGAAGTGTAATCCAAAATATCGTAATTGCACCGAATCCATATAGCGGGATGACGGGACCGTACAAAAAGCCTCTGTTCACCCATCGCCTTTTTCTGACCGAGACATAGAGACACTCCCAGACCCACCCAAGAAAACAGTATAAAAAGAAAAATAACAGCCATTGTGCCTGCGTATATATCATTTCATCCTCCTCCAAAACATGTGAGGTAGTGTCAAATCTACTACCCATTTTTAGTTCCAAAACCTTGATTTTAAGGGAA
>CAZNXL010000210.1:0-3877 GCA_964577075.1 uncultured Dorea sp.
CCTCAACATGAAGTCGTGAGGGCGCTGCAAAAGGATCTCCCTGAACATGATCAATACATAAAACATAGTTGGCAAAACGATAACTGCCCCTCGTTCCTTTATACGCAGGATAACCCTTCCGGTCGATCTCCATTAGTAATTGCTTCAATTCATTGGCTGTCTTCATTTCTTTCATTCCCCACTTTATTAATCTATTATCAGTATGCTTCTGCTTCCGCTCTCGTCAGCCAGAAATGGATCCCTGTCGTAGAATCCTGCCACCTGTTTTCGTTAAAATCCTTCACTTCAACCCACTCTCCTTTTTTATAGACAAAATTCTCATCCACAAGCGACCATGCCTCATCAAAATTTTCCTTAAAATCAAAACTTTTGATCGTCAGCACCTTCGCCTTATTGCAGCGGCAGGATGGAAGCGTCGCAGATGTCCTTTTTGCATCTGCCGGCACAAGGAGCTGTACCATACGGTCATTTACACATTTCTTGTACGCGAGGAATGCGCCTGTCTCCGGGCAGTGCAACCGGAACCATTTCGTATCATCATTCGATATGATACCATCAAGCCTGGCAAATTCCAGCACCGCGCCATACAGATTCGCTCCTTCAATATTACATTCCCGCATATCACAATAGCGAAAAGAGGCCGTGACCATCTTTGCGTTCTTAAAGCTTGCCCCTCTCATCGGGCACCCGTCAAACAACGCATTCTCCACAGTGCTGTTTTCAAAATTCACACCATTTAGCTTTGTATTCTGAAAGGAACTCAGCGTAAAATCCATATGGCTTAAATCTTCCCCGCTAAGATCCATATCCCAGATCTCGCATTCAGTAAATCTTAAGATCTCTCCGGACTTTCTCTTCGCGATCTTTTCTTTCAATTCCTTTTCCGTGATTCTGATCATCTTCATTCTCCCATATATATAGACGAAAGCCATCTTTCTCGCTTTTCATTTTACAGATCTACAATTCCTGGTCTGTGATGCGTATATGGTAAAAACTTCTTAAGCAGGTCCTTCGTCTTGAATTTAAGGTGCGTTGTGTTGACTCCAGTATTACACACAAAATATTCTGCCTCGGCCACTTCTTTGTCAAGAATCAACTGGACATAATCATCCTTATCATTCAAAAGTCCAACGACGCTGGCAGAACCCGGGGTTGTTCCGAGATGTTCCCACATATGCTCCGGTGAGGCGAAGGACATATGAGACACTCCCAGTTTTTTACTGAAAGATGAAGTGTCAAATGCTTTATCCTCCGGCATTACCAGGAGAAAGAAGCTGGTCTTTTTCTGATTACATAAAAACACATCTTTGCGGACCGGTGCGCCGAATACTTTACCGATATCTGAACACTCCTCCATGGAGGAAGCCGGATCATTGTCCACGCGCTCATAGGAGATCCCAAGCTTTTTAAACACTTTGTATACTTCCTGCTCAAGCGGCACTCTCTCACTGATATCCTCCGGCGGCGTCGTTACAATCTCACTGATATACATACTGTTTTCCTCCTATGTTTCTGTAATTTCTATGTTCCCTGAAATCCTTTTTATTTTATCACACAAGTGACAACTTTTCCAGGCAAGTATTCCATATTGATCGTTTCACCCACACTTACAGTATAACATGGTTGATAAATAGTTCAATGTGCAATTAAAGCGGTAGAGAATAAAATAAGAAATTTGCTTTCAAACCACAAAAGTATTGAAAAAATTTTAAAATTAAATTAGGCTTATTGATAGACATCCTAATATGACATTTTATGAAAGGATCTATATACCATGAGATATATCTTAGCTTCTGCGTCTCCCCGCAGAAAAGAATTACTGCAAAAGACAGGTCTCCCCTTCGAGATTATGCCTTCCTATTTGGAGGAAAAGATTACAAAAACCAACCCCTGTGACATTGTCATGGAGCTGGCTTTCCAGAAGGCTTCTGATGTATATGAACACCTTGATATTACCGATACGGAAGATATCACCGTGATCGGTGCGGATACCATCGTTGTCTACCGCGATGAGATCCTGGGAAAACCGGCCGATAAGGCGGAAGCATACGACATGCTCTCCATGCTCTCTGATCGCACTCATCAGGTATATACCGGAGTATCTCTCATGATCAGGAAATGCGGGAATGCCGTCACTCGCACTTTCTATGAGAAGACAGATGTATGCTTTTATCCGATTGATAAAGAAGATCTTCACACCTATGTAGATTCCGGCGATCCTCTCGACAAAGCCGGAGCATACGGAATTCAGGGGAATTTCGCCATCCATGTCAAAGAAATACACGGAGACTACAATAATGTAGTCGGGCTCCCCATCGGACGGGTATATCGGGAATTAATCTCATGATCACAGGGCGGCACAGAAAGAAGCTGTGCCGTTTCACCGGAGTACCCCTGCTAAAAGCTTGCTTTATTCATTGCAATATTACTCAGCCGCATCTTCGATCGCCGCTCTCATGACCCGAACCAGCTTATCAATCTGCTTCCTGGTTACGATCAACGGCGGTATCATACGGTTTACGCTGTTTCCAATGGCTGTGATGAGTACCAGTCTGTCAAGACATCCGTGCTTTACATCCACAGCAATTGGAATATCATATTCGCATCCGACCAGAAGTCCGCGTCCTCTTGCTTCTTTTACATGCGGAAGCTTTCTCAACTGCTTCTTCATGTATTCTCCCATCTCATAAGCATTCTTGCTTAAATCCTTATCTATGATCTCTGACACGGACGCATAAGCCGCTGCACATGCAAGCGCGTTACCTCCGTAGGTGGAACCATGTGTTCCCATGGTAAATGCCTTTGCTACTTTTTTGGTTGCGCAGCATGCTCCGATCGGCATTCCTCCACCCATAGCCTTTGCCATAGATACCGCATCCGGTTTTACACCGTAACCCATGTATGCCATCAAAGTGCCAGTACGTCCCCATCCGGTCTGTACTTCATCAAGCAGAAGGAGCATATTGTTATCATCACAGAGTTTTCTAAGCCCTTCCATAAATTCCTGTGTTGCCGGATGAACGCCACCCTCACCCTGTACAGGTTCAATCATGATCGCAATTGTATTCTCCGTTACTTTGGAAGCAAAATCCTCTAAGTTATTGTATTCTGCATAGGAAAATCCCGGAAGCATCGGCTTAAATCCCTGTTGAATCGCACTATCCGTCTGTCCTGTCGCGGACATAGCTCCGTAGGTTCTTCCGTGGAAACCGTTCTTTGCTGTAATAATATGATATCTTTCCGGTCCGAAATTATCTACGCCATACTTTCTCGCCATCTTTATCATGCACTCGTTTGCCTCTGTTCCGGAATTCTGATAGAAGATTTTATCCATCCCGATCGTGTCGCAGATCTTCTTTGCAAGCAGCGCCTGCGGAATCGTATATGGATAATTGAAAGTATGAACGATGTCACCAAGCTGATCCTTGATCGCCTCTGCAACTCTTTCATTCCTGTTCCCGGGACTATTTACGGCTACGCCACCGTAAAAATCAAGATATGCATTACCTTCTTCATCGTAAATATACATTCCCTCTGCTCTCTCTGCGATAAAGTCATATCTTTCATAAGTCTCCACCATATACTTATTTACCATATCTTTTAATTCCTGTGGAGTCAGTCCTGTATCCTTAAGCTTCATTGAAAATCTCCTCTCTTTCCTATCACGTTTTTAAATAATCAAAAAAAGACGTCGTACTTATCTGTACGGCGCCTTTGCCTTTACCGATTTCCACTATAAACCTCTTCTTTTACTCTGTCAACACCTTTTTTGATTTATTTGTTATTTCAGGATAATTTCAAAAAATGAGGTGTTCCTAAGAACACCTCATTCATCGCACATATTAGTTATACTTACGTTTTCTAGCAGCTTCAGATT
>CAZNXL010000211.1:0-3864 GCA_964577075.1 uncultured Dorea sp.
GTGGCAGTTCCGGAAGCGGAAGCGGCGAAAGCTCCGGCGGCGACAGTTCCGGAAGCGGCGAAAGCTCCGGCGGCAGTTCCGGAGGCGGAAGCGGCGAAAGCTCCGGAAGCGAAAGCAGTGGAAGCGCCGAAAAAACTGAATAAATAATGCAAACCAAAGGTGATATGCAGGAGGGACAGTCGTATATCACCTTTTGTCATTTACATTTTTCTATATGTTTGCTAAAATGTAATCTAAAAGTGTAATGGTATTTGCACATGAATACAATTATTTATTATGGAGGACAGATTTTATGTGTGGAATCGTAGGGTACATCGGAAATCAACAGGCAGCGCCAATTCTTTTGGATGGTCTTTCAAAATTAGAATATCGCGGATATGATTCGGCAGGAATTGCTGTGTACAATGGAAACGAGATAGATATGGCAAAGTCCAGGGGAAGACTGAAAGTGTTAAGCGAGCTTACCCACGATGGCGCAACACTTCCGGGAACGCTTGGCATCGGTCATACAAGATGGGCAACGCACGGTTCTCCTTCGAATACAAATGCTCATCCGCATTTTAACAAAGATAAGAGCATCGTAGTTGTACATAATGGAATTATTGAAAATTATCTGAAGATTAAGAGAAAACTTGAAAGGCACGGCTATGAGTTCGTCTCCGAGACAGATACGGAAATCATTGCTCATCTTTTGGATTATTATTATGATGGAAATCCTCTCCGCGCCGTGACCAAGATCATGCATCGTATGGAGGGCTCCTACGCTCTCGGGATCATATTTAAAGATCATCCAGGTGAGCTTTACGCAGTACGCAAGGACAGTCCGTTGATCGTAGGACATACAGAGGGAGGCAGCATTCTCGCTTCTGACGTTCCGGCTGTGCTTAAATATACCCGCAATGTGTATTTTATTGAAAATGAAGAGATCGTCCGTCTGAAAGAGGATTCTATGGAATTCTTTACCGTGGACGAAGAGCCGATTGAAAAAGAGTCCGTGAGAATTGAGTGGGATGTGAACGCAGCGGAAAAAGGCGGTTATGAACACTTCATGCTGAAGGAAATGAATGAGCAGCCAAAGGCGATCACGGATACATTCTCACCCAGGATCAAGGAGGGGAAGATCGTAATTGAAGAGCTGAAGATGTCTGATGAGGATATACAGAAGATTGAAAAGATCATGATCGTGGCCTGCGGTTCTGCATATCATACAGGAGTCACAGGTAAGTATGTTTTTGAAGGTCTTGCCAGGATCCCCGTGGAGGTTGATCTGGCATCGGAGTTTCGATATCGCAATCCGATCCTGGATGAAAAAACGCTTGTAATCGTAATCAGTCAGTCCGGGGAGACGGCAGATACACTGGCAGCTCTTCGCGAGTCGAAAAAACGGGGGGCAAGAGTACTCGGGATCGTCAATGTCGTGGGAAGCTCTATCGCAAGAGAGGCTGATAATGTTATGTATACATGGGCGGGACCGGAGATCGCCGTGGCGACTACAAAGGCTTATTCCGCCCAGCTGATCGCGCTGTACCTTCTTGCTATGAAATTTGCATGCGCGCGCGGAAAGTTAGCGGATAGACAATTACAGGAAATGCTTGGGGATCTGAAAGCTCTTCCCGCTCAGGTTGAGATGCTTCTGAATAATAAGCAGAAGATCCAGCGTTTTGCCAATCGTTATCTGGCGGCAAGGGATGTATTTTTCATTGGGCGCGGCGTGGATTATGCTATTTCCCTGGAGGGCTCCCTGAAACTAAAAGAGATTTCTTATATTCATTCCGAAGCATATGCGGCGGGAGAACTCAAGCACGGGACGATCTCATTGATCGAAGAAGGCACTCTTGTTGCGGCGGTACTTACGCAGAAGGATATCTATAAAAAGATGATCAGTAATATGGTGGAAGTAAGAACCAGAGGCGCTTTTGTACTGGCAGTTACCAATGAGGGTAATACAGACGTTGAGCGCACGGCGGATTATGTGATCTATATTCCGGAAACCAACCAATATTTCACTAATTCACTGGCGATCATCCCGCTTCAGCTGTTTGGATATTATATTGCGGTAGGCAGAGGATGCGATGTGGATAAGCCGAGAAATCTTGCGAAGTCCGTAACAGTAGAATAAAATACGGTTGAACTTTTTGAGAGAATATAGTAATATAGGAAAGAACTGTGTAAAACTATATGAAACTGTACAAAAAGAGAGGCTTAGTATGGCGAAAAGAAAGGAATTGCCTGCTATCAGGGCGGCAAAGGCCAGAAAAAAGCGTAGAAGACGAAAGAGGATCAGGAAGTTCATCTTGACCTTTGAGATCATTATATTAATGGCACTTCTCGGAGCGGCATTTGTTATGGCGAAGTACGGGAAGTTTCAAAAGGTGGATATTGATAAAGACGATATAGAGGTCAACGAGGGAATAGAGCTGGAAGGCTATACAACTATCGCCCTGTTCGGAGGGGATTCCAGGGAAGGTCAGCTTGAGGCGGGGACTCATGCCGATACGATTATCATTGTAGCGATTGATAATGATACAAAAGCGATACGCATGGCATCTGTCTATCGCGATACGTTGCTGCAGCAGATGGACAATACGTATAAAAAGGCGAATAATGCGTATTTTGTCGGCGGCCCCACAGAGGCGATCAACATGCTGAATAAAAATCTTGATCTGGATATTGAAGATTATGTGACTGTAGATTTTAAAGCCATGGCTGACGTGGTCGATCTGATGGACGGCGTTGAGGTTGAAGTGACTGATGCCGAGGCGCAGATGATGAATCAGTATATTTCTGAGACGGCAAAGACGGCAGGCAAAGAAGCGAATGAACTGCCATGCGGCGGCACCTATGTTCTTGATGGACCGCAGGCGGTTACTTATGCCAGACTCCGCAAGCTGGAAGGCGGAGATTATAAGCGGACAGAGCGCCAGCGTACGATTCTCAGACTTTTGTTTGAAAAGATTAAAACAACGGATCTGGCTACGGTCAATAAAATGATCGATGCGGTGTTTCCGCAGATTTCTACCAGCATATCCCTGAAGAAGATGATAAGTCTGGCGCCGGGATTTATGAAGTATCATCTTGCGGACAACGAAGGATTCCCCTTTGAAAAGGCGGATGGAATTACGTATCCGGGAGCAGGGGACGTTGTTGTGGCGCAGGGGCTTGCAGAAAATGTGAAAGAGCTGCATGAGTTCTTATATCCGGATGAGACGTTCCCGGAAGCTTCTGAGAGTGTAAAGGCGATCGCGGATGATATTGAGTATCTGACGGGAGTAGTAAGACCTGCAGAGCTTGATCTGGAGGAAGATGAGCAAAACGATGTGCAGCAGGCGGATCCGCAGCAGACATCAGATACGTCTGAAACTCCGGATACATCCGATATTTCGGACGCGGACGAGGACAACTCAGACAGAGAGGTAACGGATACCGGGATTGACGGTGAATTTCAGTAGAAAGTATTTTTAAAATATTCATGAATGTGATAGAATAGTTCTAGTAAGATGAATTACAATGGAGAGAGGGTAAGAGCATGAGAATAATGAGAAAAATCAGTGGTATAGTAATGGCTCTGTGTTTGTTGGCGCCGTGTTTTTCACTATCTGTCCTGGCGGCTGACGGAAAGATATCTTTTTCAGACCCTGAGACAAAGGTGGGAGACGTTGTTGAGGTAAAGTGTGCGGTTCGTTCGACCAGCGGTTCCCTTGGCTAAGTTGAGGTGAATGTAAGTTATGACAGTGCGTATCTGCGATTCCAGTCTGGCGACGGCGTGGAGGCTTCCGGTGACGGTTCTCTGACCTGTACAGGTAGCGGTGGTTCTTCGGAACAGATCTTTTTGATGGAATTTCAGGCACTGCAGGAGGGAACTAC
>CAZNXL010000212.1:0-3841 GCA_964577075.1 uncultured Dorea sp.
TTGGTTGTAGTATCATAACTTCCATCTCTTCTCTTAAAGTGTTTAGTATCGTAATCTTTCAATAAATCTTCAAATAAAGGAAAACCTTTTTCACATGCCATGATTCCCGTAGGAATCGATCGTGGTGTTTCAAATCCAGAAAAAGCCTTTTCAATAAGGAATATATCCAGTGGCTTTATTACCTCCACGTCAGTATCCATGTATATTCCTCCAAATTGAACTAGGACATAAAGCCGTACATAGTCCGTTATAAACGCCCACTTTTTTGCTTCATATGCTTCTTTCACATAATCGCAGCAGTTCAGGTCAAAATTAGTTTCATTCCATTCCTTGATTTCATAGTTCGGCAAGTTCTTTTTCCAGCTGTCAATACATTTAACAGCAAGTTCCGGCAGCGGCTTTCCACCAAACCAGCAATAGTGAATAATTTTTGGTATCATGCCGCTGCACCTTTCAAAGCATGCACCCTGCTTTCGGGAAAAGCACAGTCATAAGATGTCTTTGCGTCTTCCAAACCATAGAATAAACCCGGGATAGGGAAGCAGGCAGTGGTTATCCATCTATACCCCCCCCCTATCTGAAAGACTATTTAAAACAAATTTTATTGTTCCCCAAAATCCTAACCTGTCCATCTTATTCCTCACTCTCAACGGTAATGTGTGCAGCCATTCCGCCGTACATCCTGCCTGTCCTCTGGCTGCGTATCTTTGTTTAATTTTTTGTATTTTCTTTTCTCTTTCGTTCAGCCATGAAGCTGTATAGTGATGGATGGAACGGGTATTATCTGTAAATGTAACAATGCCTGTCCAATAATCCATCGGGCAGAAGTACTCAGGCGGATAAATATAGATTCCGGCTGATTTATAGATTCTGCTTCCACCGTCTATCCCTTTTTTCTGACAATCCACGCATTCCAGTCCATGCTTCAGCAGGAAAGCTGTCATACGCTGCACTATAGTGACCGGACCGCCCTTCTCTGGCATGATAAAGTGGTCTTTTTCATAATCGTCAAGAATATCTTTATACAGGCCAAGCCCAGGCGCGGCTGCTAGGCCAAGCCCAGGATTAGCTTCTGTTTTTATCCTGTTTCCGTTCCTGCCAAAATCAGGATTCGGATGCTCACATCCTATGAAAGACCCTGTTGCAATCAAATCATCAATGGGTCTTATCAGTTCCACATCAGTGTCGAAATAAACCCCACCGTAGCGATAGAGAATCCAAAACCGGGCATAATCGCTTACAAAAGCCCATTTTCCCGCCTCATAGGCTTCTCTGGCATAATCGCAGGCATTTACATTAAAATTGGACTCGTTCCATTCTTTTATCTCATATTCTGGTAGGTATTTCCTCCAGCTTTCAATGCATTTCCCCGCCAGCTCAGGAAGCGGCTTTCCACCAAACCAGCAATAATGAATTGTCTTAGGAATCATCTTGGCACTCCTCTATGTGTTAATTTACCGGCAAAATAAACAAGCCAACCTGTTGCATTAAAACTGCACGCATATGCCAGTATCATTAGTTTTCGGCTCTTTGGAATAGGTGCATGAAGAAGTATTCCAATATTGCTTCTGAGATTCTTTTCAATTTCTCTTATTTCAACCTTATACTTCTTCTTATTTTCAAAAAAACTGCCTGATAATGATAAATCAACAAGAATTCCAAAATCAGCCCTTTTTCTATTGATATGAGCAAGCCTCTTTATTTTTTCTGAACAGTTTTGATCATCTGCTTCCTTTATGACCAAATCCCATGCCTTCAAGAGATCGAAATCCTTTTTATTAAATGGCGATCCCGTAATGCTTTCGTTATTCACAAAATAGAAATAAACATTTTTCTCAGAGAAAGCTACTCTTTTTAATCTTATTGCTATCTTAAAAATTGTCGGTACATCTTCATCTATCATTCCAATCGGATACCTGACCGACTCGAAAAGACTTCTCTTATACAACTTCCCCCATGCATGCTGTACTGTAATCTGAGTATTCACTTTGAAAAATAAATCTAAGAATTCATCCTGGCTAAGGTACCTCTCATTATAACTTTCAGGTTGATCATTTGTATCAGAATTCATATGTCCGCCAATTGAGAAATCAGCATCATACTTAATCAGGATTCCATACAGATATTCAATTGCATCTAATGGCAGCCAGTCATCAGAATCTGCAAAGAGAATGTAATCCCCGGTACATTTTTCAATGCCATAATTTCTCGCATCAGAAAGTCCTCCATTCTGTTTGTGGAAAACAATAATCCTGGAATCCCTAGTCTTCCACTTTCCGGCTTTTTCGCCACTGGAATCCGATGAACCATCATCCACAAGAATTATTTCCAAATTCCTGTATGTCTGATCAACTATAGACTGAATACAACGATCCATATATTGCTCAACGTTATAAAGAGGAATGATAACGCTGATCTTAGCTTTTTCATCCATAACACTTCTCTTTCATAACTTCTTCCATCAACTCCACAATCTTACTATAACTTACAGTTCTGTCAAATTCTTCCTCGCCAAGTTTCCTTGCACTTCTTCCCATCTCAAGCCTCTCGTCTTCATTTTCTTTCAAACGCAGCATTGCCTTCGCCAGCACATCTACATTTTCTGGTTCGATGTTGACTCCACATTTACCACATTCTATCAGATTGCAGAACACTGGATTCTCCAACGTATTGATTATTACTTTTCCAGATGCCAAATAATCTCCTATCTTATTAACAATGCTCTGAGGAGCCCCCTTGACAAATGAGTTTATAACAACATCTGACTTGCTAAGCACAGCAGCCATCTTCGGATACATGATAAATCCCCAGAACTTAACATTATTAATGTCCTTACTGAACTCTTCCAGTTCCTCCTTCAATGATCCAGTACCCAAAATTTGAACTTTGATATCAGGATGCCCTTCATCTGCTAGCTTTTTAGCTGCAAGAACCAATGTCTTGATATCGTAGCTGGTACTGATAGAACCGGTATAAGTAACCCAAAACTCTCCCTCAGGCTTTACAATCTCATCCTTGTACTGCTCCACTCCGTCATCAAAATCTTTCAGATTGACACCGACATAAACTGTTGTATTGGGAATATTTCTCTTTCGATTCTTAAAAGCTCTGTCAGTGTAATCATCAGATGTTCCGATGACTCCGGAACAATTCTTATAAGCAGCCTCAGCATCTCTGAGAAAACTTTTCAATAACACATTCCTTACTTTCTCATTCTTAATGACCATTGACATTGCTTCCGGCCAGAGGTCTTCAATATCAACAATGCATGGCACTCGATGTTTATAACAGATTTCGGTCACAGCGGCTGCCACATTATTTGCCGGTATAGACGTATAAACCGCAACGTACTCTTCCACATGCTGTTCAAGATACTTACGTAAATTCTTTTCAGCGGTACGATTACTAATCACCCTGCGGATATCGATGTTTTTCTTATAGTGCGGTGTCTGAATAAAAGTAATAGAAAAAGGATACCCTTGAGATAAAATCTCTTCTTTATCCCTCGGAGCTTTTTTGAAATGCTGAAAATCTGTTGTAATTACCTCTACATCATAACCACCATCTACAAAAGCATTTGCAATCTGGAAGAATCGTGATGGCCCGGGTTCACAAGGAAACCACATATAACCAAGCGATACTATTGCAATTTTCTTCATGCTAATTCTTCCTTATATCTAATGGATAGTAAAAAATTCGTATCCATCTGCTCTTATTTGCGAGTTTAATGAAGGTGTATGAAATACCTATGCAAATCAACAACTCAGCTAAAGAACACATCGCTAAGTTGTTAATGTGTAATCTCTGAAGTACTATTCTTACCGGAATTGTGAAGTAGGGA
>CAZNXL010000213.1:0-3822 GCA_964577075.1 uncultured Dorea sp.
AAAAGCCGGCAACATCCTTTACAGACAGCGTGGAACAAAGATTCACCCGGGTACTAATGTTGGACGCGGTGGTGATGACACATTGTTCGCACTTGTTGACGGTGTTGTAAGATTTGAAAGAAAAGGAAGAGATAAGAAACAGGTTTCTATCTATCCGGTAGCTTAGCTGGATCTACCTTGGCAGATAAGAGTGTTGCTTCGTAACTGTTTGCAGTTATATGGTGACACTCTTTTTTAGAAGAATCAATATGATGATTTTAAGTTAAGAAAGAAAGAGGATTCTAATATGTTTGCAGACAGAGCAAAGATATTTATACGGTCAGGAAAAGGTGGAGACGGGCATGTCAGTTTCCGGCGCGAGCTCTATGTGCCGAACGGCGGTCCGGACGGCGGAGACGGCGGCCGCGGGGGCGATGTGATCTTCGAAGTTGATGAAGGGCTGAATACGCTTCAGGATTTCCGTCATAGAAAAAAATTTGCTGCAAAAGACGGAGAGCAGGGCGGCAGGAGAAGATGCCACGGCAAGGATGCTTCCGACATCATCTTGAAGGTACCGGAAGGTACGGTGATCAAGGAGGCGGAGTCTGACAAGGTGATTGCCGATATGTCCGGAGACAACCGAAGGCAGGTAGTGTTAAAGGGCGGCAAGGGTGGTCTGGGGAATCAGCATTTCGCAACTGCCACTATGCAGATTCCAAAGTATGCGCAGCCGGGACAGCCGGCGCAGGAGCTATGGGTGAAGCTGGAGCTTAAAGTGATTGCGGATGTCGGTCTTATTGGTTTCCCGAATGTGGGAAAGTCAACGTTACTCTCACGTGTGACCAATGCGCAGCCTAAGATCGCAAACTATCATTTTACCACTCTGAATCCGAATCTGGGTGTTGTAGATCTTGAGGGGGCGAAGGGATTCGTGATTGCTGATATTCCGGGACTTATCGAAGGCGCCTCTGAAGGCGTGGGATTAGGACATGAATTTCTCCGTCACATTGAGCGCACGAAGATGATGATCCATGTTGTGGATGCGGCCGGAAGCGAAGGACGTGATCCCATTGATGATGTCTATAAGATTAATCAGGAGCTCACAGCTTATAATCCGGAGATTGCAGCCCGTCCTCAGGTGATTGCGGCGAATAAGACAGACTTGATCTATGATGCAGAGGCGGAAGATCCTGTTGAGAGATTGAAAGCAGAATTTGAACCGAAGGGAATCAAAGTATTTCCGATTTCAGGCGCTACAGGACAGGGAATGCAGGAACTCCTTTATTATGTATCTGAGCAGCTTGGAAAGCTTGATCAGAAACCGATCGTTTTTGAACAGGAATATTTCCCGGAGGATGAGCTGATCTCTCTGGATCTGCCATATACAGTTGAAAAGGAAGATGGTATGTATGTGGTAGAAGGACCGAAGATTGAGAAGATGCTCGGATATACGAATCTGGATTCGGAAAAAGGCTTTGCGTTCTTCCAGAAGTTTTTGAAAGATACAGGAATTCTTGAGGAGCTTGAAAAAGCAGGAATTGAGGAGGGCGATACAGTTAGAATGTATGGTCTTCAGTTTGATTATTATAAGTAAAGGGAGTTTCAAATATGACTACAAAACAAAGAGCATATTTAAAAAGCCTTGCGATGACGATGGATCCGATTTTCCAGTTGGGAAAGAGCAGTATGACGCCGGAGTTTACAAACGCTATTGATGAAGCGCTTGCAGCAAGAGAGCTGATCAAAATCAGTGTTCTGAAAAACTGTGCGGATGATCCAAAAGAACTTGCATCCTTGCTGGCTGAGCGGACGCGTTCTCAGGTTGTGCAGGTTATCGGTAAAAAAATCGTCCTTTATCGTGAAGGAAAAGATAAGAACAAAAAGATCCAGCTTCCATAGATAAGGAATTTGACTATGAAAATAGGAATTATGGGCGGTACATTTGATCCCATTCATAATGGCCATCTTACGATCGCAGAGACCGCATACAAGCAATTTGGACTTAACCGTATCTGGTTCATGCCAAACGGCAATCCGCCTCATAAGGCAAGAACTGCGATAGGCTCAGCGGTTGAGCATCGGATTCATATGGTAAAGTTGGCAATTGAAGGGCATGACGGCTTCAGACTTGAGTTATATGAGGCTGATAAAAAGAGTATTTCTTTCTCTTATGAAACGATGGAACATTTTACAAAGATTTATCCGGAGGATGAATTCTACTTTATTATAGGAGCAGATTCATTATTCGCAATTGAAAAGTGGGTCCATCCGGAGAGGCTGTTTCCAACATGTACGATTCTGGCAGCTTACAGAGGTAAAAAGAACACGACGGAAGAGATGGAGCGGCAGATCGAGCAGCAGATACAGTATCTGAAAGGGAAATATGCTGCAAAGCTTGAACTCCTTATGTCACCGCTTGTCGATGTCTCCTCCACGGAGCTTCGCGAGAGGATACGCGAGGGGAAGAGTATAGCTGCGTTTGTCCCTGATAAGGTAGAAAAATATATCGCAGAGGAAGGATTATATGGATCAAAGAGTTAATAAGATCAGTAAAAAATTAAAAAAAAAGCTTGATAAAGAGCGTTATGAGCACACTTTGGGCGTCATGTATACTGCATGTGCGCTGGCAATGTGTCACGGCGCAGACATGGACCAGGCTCTTTTAGCCGGGCTTTTACACGACTGTGCGAAATGTATCCCCGGCGCTAAGAAGATAAAGCTGTGCCAGAAATATCATCTGGAAGTGACTGATATAGAGCGCAATAATCCGAGTCTCTTACATGCCAAGCTGGGAGCGTTTCTCGCAAAAAAGAAATACCATATCACCGATCAGGAGATCTTAAATGCGATTAAGAGTCATACTACCGGGAAACCGGCGATGACGCTGTTAGAAAAGATCATCTATATTGCTGATTATATGGAACCTGGAAGACCGGAGCTTCCTAATATGGCAGAGGTAAGGAAGCTTGCTTTTAAGGATATCGATGAATGCCTGTACCGGATTCTTGAAGATTCCCTTGTATACCTGAAAGGCAGAGATTTCCCGATTGATACAATGACAGAGAAAACCTGTCAATATTATAAACAAAAACTCAGAAGACAGGAGGCGTAATATGAGTCAGAGTAAGGATATGATCCGCATTATTCACGATGCGCTTGCAGCCAAAAAAGGGGAAGATATCAAAATAATTGATATTTCCGAGATTTCAGTGATGGCAGATTACTTTGTGATCGCAAACGGTAACAGTGACAGCCAGATACATGCTCTTGTAGAAAATGTTGAAGAGAAAATGCATCAGGCGGGATATCCTATGAAGCAGCGGGAGGGGAGCAGGGGCGGCTCCTGGGTGCTTTTGGATTATGGAGATGTCATTGTACATGTTTTCGATAAAGAAAGCAGATCATTCTATCATTTGGAACATATATGGAATGACGGGAAAAATGTAGAGTTCATTCATTAGGGGACGCACGTCCTGTCCATCCAAAACTAAATTGATATTTAAATGATATTCTTACATAAACCGGAAGACACCGATTACTTTACCGAGAATGGTACAGTCCGTAACTATGATCGGATCCATGGTATCATTCTCCGGTTGGAGACGGATGATTCCTTCTTCTTTATAAAATGTCTTTACAGTGGCTCCGTCTTCGATGAGAGCTACAACCATCTCGCCGTTACGGGCAGTTTTCCGTTCTTCGACAAGTACATAATCTCCGTCAAGGATTCCCGCATTGATCATACTTTCACCCTTGACTTTAAGCATAAATGTCTGGTTGTTCGGCATAAACTCCATCGGAATAGGGAAGTAGTTCTCAATATTCTGTTCCGCTAAAATCGGT
>CAZNXL010000214.1:0-3031 GCA_964577075.1 uncultured Dorea sp.
GTGACCATGACGATCGTATAGTCCTTTTTTAACTCCATCGCAAGATCCTCTATTTTTGATGTAGAGATTGGATCAAGCGCGGAAGTCGGTTCGTCCAGAAGAAGAACCTCCGGCTGCACTGCCAGAGCCCTTGCGATACACAGTCTCTGCTGCTGCCCTCCGGACATTCCAAGAGCGCTCTTTTTCAGCCTGTCTTTACATTCCTCCCAGATCGCCGCATTTCTGAGTGACTTTTCCACAATATCATCCAGCTTCGCTTTTGAGTGGACTCCATGTGTCCTTGGTCCATATGCGATATTATCATAAATACTCATCGGAAACGGATTCGGTTTTTGAAATACCATACCTACTCTTTTTCTCAACAAATTTACATCTATATCCTTAAAAATATCCTGTCCGTCCAAAAGAAGATCTCCCTCTATACGGCATCCTTCCACCAGATCATTCATACGGTTGATGGACTTTAATAATGTAGATTTTCCACAGCCTGACGGACCGATAAATGCAGTGATCTTATTCGGTTCAATCTCCAGATTCACATTTTTCAGTGCGTGAAAATCACTGTAATACAAATCCATGTTTTTAATACTTATCTTACTCATGTTCGATCCTCTCTAAGTTCTTTATGCTTTTGTCAGTTTTTTGGCAACAACTCCCGACAGTGTATTGATCCCCACTACCAGAACAAGCAAAATCACTGCCGTAGCATATGCCTGGTTCATATAGAGCCCTTCGCTCGCCAGATTATACATATGAACCGCCAATGTTCTCCCTGAACTCATAACATGATTCGGGAAATCCGCGACAGTACCGGCGGTGTATATAAGCGCCGCTGTCTCTCCCACGATACGTCCGATCGCCAGTATCACTCCTGCCAGTATCCCCGGTACTGCCGATGGAAGCACAATCTTAAATACAGTGCGCAGTTTCCCCGCTCCAAGGCCAAAGCTTCCCTCACGGTAAGAATCCGGTACTGCTTTCAATGCTTCCTCCGTACTTCTCATAATGAGCGGGAGCACCATAATCGACAGGGTAAATGCTCCTGCCAATATGGAAAATCCCCATCCGCACGTTGTCACAAAAAACAGCATTCCGAACAGTCCATATACAATAGAAGGGATTCCCTGCAAAGTCTCCGTCGTCAGGCGGATCACTTCTACGAATTTATTTCCCCTTTTCGCATATTCAACAAGAAAGATTGCGGAAAAAATGCCAAAAGGGACTGCAATGCAAAGTGATAATAACGTCATGATCACCGTGTTAAAAAGCGCAGGCATTAAAGACGCATTTTCCGAAGTATATTCCATAGAGAATAAGGACGGTTTCAAATATGGTATTCCGCGGATCAATATATATGCGATCAGAAAGATCAACACTGAAAATGTCAGAATTGCGGAAATCATTACGAAAAGCATTACGAAAAAGGAACCCGGAGTCCGCCTGTATTCTCTTAATCTCTGTCCTAAGGTAACCTCATTTTTACTCATGCTGATTCCTCCTGTTTAAAAATGCCACACTGAAATTGATGATCAGAATAAATACAAAAAGCACCACACCTGTTGCGATCAATGTCTCTCTGTGAAGACCTGTCGCATATCCCATCTCTATTACGATATTGGCTGTCAGTGTACGGACACCTTTAAAGATTCCCGAAGGCATCCTCGCCTGATTTCCGGCAACCATAATGACAGCCATCGTCTCACCGATCGCGCGACCGACACCCAGCACGATCGCAGCGATCACGCCAGATCTTGCAGCCGGAAGAATTACTCTGAAGATTGCTCTCTCATGTGTTGCCCCCAGGGCAACCGCACCCTCGTAATACTGCGTAGGTACTGCACGCAGCGAGGATTCCGTAAGTCCGATAACTGTGGGAAGGATCATCATTCCAAGAAGCAGTGATGCAGTAAGAATGCTGCTTCCGTTCCCTGACTGCCTTAAGATCCCCATGCGTTTCAGAATTCTTCCCATCTCCCGGACAGCCGGTACTAACACAACAAGCCCGAAAAATCCATATACTACAGAAGGGATCCCTGCGAGAAGCTCTGTTGCGCTCTTCAGCGGTCTGTAGATCGCTTTCGGGCAATAGAATGCCATGAATACGGAGGTCATAATGCCCACCGGGACACCAAAAAGGATTGCCCCCGCCGTAACATATAAGCTGCCGATGATCATAGGGAAGATGCCAAAGATATTATTTCCCGGCTTCCACAATTCGCCTCTTAAAAACTCTATGAATCCAACCTCTTTCATCGCAGGGATACCATTTGCAAATAAAAATACGCAAATAAGAGCTACCGCCAGCACCGAAGCGCAGGCGGATGTGAAGAATATTCCCTGCATGAATCTTTCTGTCCATGCTTTATTTTTCATATGATTCTACTGCCTCATCCCATGTAAGGGCTTCCCCCGTGTAAATTGCCTTGACATCATCACTTGCAAGCTCATCCACAGGATTGTCATTATTTACGACTACTGCGATACCATCTGTCGCAATCACCTGTCCTGTAAGCTCAGATGCTTCTTCATCCTTAAGTTCGCGGGATGCCATACCGACGTCATAACTTCCGTCAATCGCAGAGGTCATACCTGTGGTGGAATCCGTTGTCTGAAGCTCAATCTCTGCTTTAGTATTTATCGCTTTGTAACCTTCCATCAGTTTTTCCATTACAGGAGACACAGAAGAAGAACCGCCTACAACTGCTTTGCCCTCCGGATCCGATCCTTCAAACGGTTTTACATCATCTAACGGGATATAGCCGTTATCCGCCACAACTGCCTGCCCCTCTTCGCTTAAGATGTAAGAGATAAAATCTTTTGCAACCTCATTATCAAGATCAGCCTTTGTCGCAATATTAAATGGTCTGGATACTTTGTATGCCCCACTCTTGATATTCTCCGCAGTCGCTTCTGCCCCGTCGATCTTAAGAGCCTTTACACTGTCATCTAAAGAGCCGAGGGATACATAACCGATCGCATATTCATCCCCTGCTACTGTCGTCATCATAACAGAGGTACTGTTCGTAATCTG
>CAZNXL010000214.1:3041-3819 GCA_964577075.1 uncultured Dorea sp.
CGTTGTCATATCAACCTTCTCTCCATCCTTCTCTTCTTCGATGCCTAAAAGCTCAACAAATGCGCCTCTTGTTCCGGAACCGTCTTCTCTTGATACGATCGTGATATCTGAGGATGGATCCCAATCCCCGCTTGCTTCTGTCTGTGTAGTCTCCTCTGTTGATTCTGCTTCATCTGAGGAAGAATTACTTGAATTACTTCCGCAGCCTACTGCAAGACTTCCTACCATAGCTGCTGCAGCTAACACTGCCATAAACTTTTTCATTTTCATTGTTTCATTCTCCTTTTTCATTCTGTTAATCTTTATAGTATTTCTCTTTACAAGCATTATCATACGAACCGATTGTTAAATCTAAAATCCAAGGCAGGTAAAATGTGTGTAAATTTTTCTTGCTCCGGAAAGGCATTTATGTTATTTTAATTTTACTAGCTTTTATCAGCTTTCTTGCTGATAACAGTCTCTTGTCATAAGGCATCTCATCTTCGGAGCTTTGTATCAAAGTATTTATCCGATAAAAAATTAATAAACTAAAGGAGGTTTCTGCCTATGCAAAATAAGCTACAAAAATATTTTCCTATTATCCGGGAGAGAGAAGCAATACTTGCAGAAATTAAGAGCAAAGAAAATTTACTTTCGATATTCGAGAGTTGGTCCGAAGAATATCAAGAAGAATTTTTAGATATTTGTACTGGAGTACGCGGAGTAAAGATTTTATATGACTCTTCTTTCAAAGAAATCTTAAATCCGGAACTTGTGCCAGAACGCATGAATCGTTTTT
>CAZNXL010000215.1:0-3813 GCA_964577075.1 uncultured Dorea sp.
TCCTCTTTATTGAGACAATGCTCGTACCGGGAGAAGAGAAGACCATCATAACCGGACAGCTTGGCGACGTCATGAAAGAATCGGTCCGCATTGCTCAGACCGTTGTAAAAAATATTTTCCCCGATAAAGCAGAAGCTTTTAAGAACAAGGAACTGCATATTCACGTTCCGGCCGGAGCGGTGCCAAAGGATGGCCCGTCGGCGGGGATTACGCTGACGACGGCTCTCGCATCGCTGCTCGTGGGGAAATCCATTGATCCGGGCGTGGCTATGACGGGAGAAATCTCGCTGAGAGGGATCCTTCTGCCCATCGGAGGTCTTCCGGAAAAGCTGATGGCGGCCGTACGGGCCGGCGTCAGGACGGTATTCATCCCAAAAGACAATGCGGAGGATCTGGAGGACGTGGATAAGGAAATAAAGGAAAAACTGGAGATCATTCCGGCGCATGATGTGACGGAAGTGCTGCAGAAGACAGGATTATTAGCAGCAGGAAAACTCCGCTGATCCGCCAGGGGACATTTTCCTCTGACAACTTCCCGGATACGCAAAAAAACCTCCCTCGGAGGTTTTTTTGTAGTTGTTATAGTTATCTAAAAAGAATGAGAGTAAGTATCATGCGCTCAGCCGCATGTACCTTTTTATGAGGGGGAGATAGTGATAAATTGTTTATCGCCTATCTGACATATAGTGTAAAAGATAAATATGTCTAAATTATGTTGATTCTATAAAAGAAAACGAAAATTTCTTAAGAACAGCTTAAGAAGAACAGAAGAAAACCTAAAACGCAGGATCAGTATCAGAGCTGTTCTGAAGATGTGCGACAAGAATATCTAAAAATTCACCGGCAGTCGGACGGCATTGCAGTGAATGGAATGCGATATCCTGCAAAAGATCTTTGTCGCCCCTGTCCCAGCAGACTTGTATCACGGTACGAATATCACGCTCCACGCTGCTGAGCGTTGTGTTGAACTCTTTGGCAATGATCGGATACAATAGTTTGTTGATAGAAAGAAGATACTCTTCATCCATTAGACATAACTGAACTCCATAACAAAGGTAACGGTATCCCCGATATGTCGCTCCGATACCCAGACAACGGACAAGCCGTTCAATTCTTTGATTTTCCATCTCTATCCCCCTTCTCTTTTGTTAAAATTTACCAGTCCGTAACATTATAGCGTAAAAGTTATTTACAATAAGAAAACCAACACAACCCGAAAAGTTTCGACGCAAAACGACACAAGGGCAGGCTATTTCATAATATCTTAAGATTTTTCTACAATGGCTCTTAATATTTCTCCGCTATTCTTGTATAGTATAAGAGAGGTGATGAAAGATGGCTGCAATCTTAGTATGTGATGACGACAGGGAAATCGTCGAAGCGATAGATATTTATCTGACGCAGGAGGGATATGAGGTATTAAAGGCTTATGACGGTGTGGAGGCTATGGAGGTTCTGAAGACGGAGCAGGTCGATCTGTTGATTATTGACGTCATGATGCCGAAGCTTGATGGCATCAGGGCAACCCTTAAGATCCGTAAGATCAACAATATGCCGATCATCATTCTGTCAGCGAAATCAGAGGATGCGGATAAGATATTGGGCTTGAACATAGGGGCGGATGATTATATGACGAAGCCATTTAATCCGTTGGAACTGGTCGCCCGCGTGAAGTCCCAGATCAGAAGGTATACGAAGCTTGGCAGTACGGTGAGTAATGAAGAGGCTGCAATATATACAGCAGGCGGTCTGGCAGTAAATGATGATCTGAAAGAAGTGACGGTAGACGGAGAGCCTGTGAAGCTTACCCCGCTGGAATATAATATTTTGCTGCTCCTTATGAAGAATCAGGGGAAGGTATTTTCTATCAGTCAGATTTATGAAGCTATCTGGAATGAGGACGCAATCGGGGTTGACAATACTGTAGCCGTACATATCAGGCATATCAGGGAGAAGATAGAGATCAATCCAAAAGAACCACGGTATTTGAAGGTAGTGTGGGGCGTGGGGTATAAGATTGAAAAAAGGGAGGAGCTTGCATGAAAGGGAAATGGTATAGATCTAATGCTGCGAAGGCAGCTCTTGTTATCATAGCCCATATTCTTGCGATCGTCATAGCATCCTGCTTTATCTGGATCCTATCCCGTCCGACGCTTCGGGAGGAAATGTTTACAGGTAATCCTGCAAAGAAGTATGAGGATTCAGAACATTTTGTGGAGCAGATGCTGGATTACTGCCAGCAGGCAGTATACGGAATAAGGAGTACGGATCTGTTCGAGACAGAGGGGAAGTATAATCCTGATAAGATCGTAGATATCGAGGCCTTCTATAATACCGGCAAGATCAGCGGAAAAAACGAGAGCGGTCTGGCCTATCGTCTGGGCGATCTGCTTGAATGGCCGGAGAATATAGATACGGAGGCGGATTCTAAAGAGAGCATTGTCGTATGTAAAACGTCCGGAGATACATATCATTATTATAAAATGTCGGAATTTTATGAAATGATCAATCAGGGCGTACTTCGGATCGCCATGGCGGATGAAGAGAGCGCGATTCAATTTAACACAGATGGAGAGCTGCTTCTTCCGGAAGGGACGTTCCGGGGAATTCAGGATGATAATGGGGAAACGATCTATGTGGATTGCTGGATCTATGATGGTTATCGCGAGGCGGAGCCATTTGCGCCTGTTAGCGCGGATGACGTGGTTGAAATTGCCAATGATGATCCGAGATGGAACGGAAGGCTCAATGAAGCTTATGACATGATCGGCAATGTAAGAGATTCGCTGAAGTCACAATATGAAGATTATCAGTCAGCGAACGCCAATCTTAAAGAAGGGGATACGAATTTTTCCTATATTTACGCGGATACGGTGAATAAAAAAATTTATACGAACAAGTCGGAGTACAGGGCATATGGGGAGCTTGCGGCTAACATGGATAAGATGAAGGATTCCGGCAAATACATAATTATAAAACCGAAGCTGGCGGATTTTGAGACAGACATGGAAGGGGTTGATGCCTCCTTGTGGCGGGATACCGTGAAGTACGCCGGACTCAATGAAGACAATTTTGTGTTTCTCGCAGCAGTGGATACAAAGTATCCGGTACAAGATACATTTTATACAGAGAATGAGTTTTATGTCAAATATGGCGCCAGAGCAAGGCAAATTGCGATTTTCGGGTGTGCTGCGGTATTTTTGTTTCTTGTCTGTGTCCTGTGGCTTGCGGCTGTGGCAGGGCGCAGGGACAGGGATGAAGAGCTTCATATAAATGCATTTGACAGATGGAAGACGGAGATCGCCGCAGCGTTTGTTGTAGTGGTGTGGATCGTGCCGGTCTATCTTTTGGGAGTGGCGGGAACAGGGGTTAACGGTATTTTTTCCGAGATCACGGATTCCATTGCAGTTATCGTCACCGGCAGTAGTATGGCGGCTTATACCTGTTGCATGTTTCTTGCAGGATTTTTGAGCCTGGTAAGGCGGATCAAGGCAAAGACGCTTTGGAGAAACAGTGTTTGCCGGGGAGTATTTATCTTTATAAAAGATATGTTTGATCATCTGAACTGCGTGTGGAGAACGATACTGCTGTTTGGAATGTTTGTTCTGATACAATGGTGCGTTGCAAGCACGTGCGGTATGGGGATTTATCCTGAACTTGCAATCTTTACGATTCCTGTGGAAGCGGCGGCGTTTGTCTGTCTCGTATACAGAGCGATCGGGAGAGACAGGATCAGGAAAGGAATCAGCAGGATATCCGGCGGAGAAGTAGAATACAAAGTGCCTCTCGATAAGTTGTCCGGGGATCAGAAAG
>CAZNXL010000216.1:0-3769 GCA_964577075.1 uncultured Dorea sp.
AAGAAAATTCCGTGGCACCTTGACAAAAAAATACGCCGGTTGAAACCAACCGGCAAAAGTGACACTATTTACTTTACGCACACCATAGTCATAAGTCCCGATTGCCACGGATAGAAAGGAGTTTTTATCTATGGCAAAATGAAGAAATAAAGCCTAAAAATTCTTTTCCGATGGCAGACTTTATCTCATCTGTGGCAATTTGAACCACTTTGCATAATTCTTGATACGCGTCTTTTTCCATCACCGGGATCTTTACATACGCCTTGCCGTTAGAATAGGCAATCAGGCCAACCGTTTCAAGCGTCGGCATGTATGAAATAAAATCATTTGGGATATCCGAGGTTTCAAGCGGAATGTCATCGTAAATGTGCCAAAGCAAAGGGATGATGTGCTTGAAATACAATTCATATGCGCCGCCGTAGCGGTGAGGACTGTCCCACAATGTCGTATCAAATTCATAAAAGCGGATTCGTTTTACTTATCCTACCGATAGAGCTTTCGTTGTGCGGTGGCCACCGTGTATTGCATATTCCTCAGCCTCTTGATATTCTTTTGTGTTATATCCAGCGTCAATCGCAACTGCCTGCGCAATCCACCATCCGCCATCCTTGCGTTTTGGATATTGAGGCATTGGTATCGTTCCTGTTCCAAAATGCTGAAAATCCTGCAGCGCTTTCAATATTGCATATCGCTCCAGCTTTGTTTTTTCTTCGGCACCCATAGACTGAACGAAAGAGAATTTTGATATTGTATCGGACATCCTGCTGAGAATAGCCCAAATCGTATCAAAATGCTTATGAGCAAATTCCAACTGTGGCTTATAATTTTCAAGTGCATCCTGTGGTCTTGTGATGATGAAATCCGAATACACTTTACCGCTGTTGGTTTGCGCCATCAATTCGCCGTCCACCAGTTTTTTATAATGGGTTCAATATAAGCGACAGGGATGCCGATTGCTTTGGAAAGCTCGCTTACGGTTAAGGGTTTATCATATGCGAGGATCAATAGGTTCTGCGCAATGAGATCCCCATCTACAAGCGACATGGGTTCTCCTTTGAGTCCTTCCGCGCCGCCAAAGGATAGATGTAGTTGTCCCGGCAAATAGTTTTCTCTTGTTTCCATAGTTTCAAGTCCTTTCTTCATCTGACTTCGACCGGCGGACAAACGACTCTTAACCGTGCCTTCGGGGATCCCCAATCCCTTTGCAATGTCTGCAACACTTTGGTTTCCATAGTAAAACCGAATCAATACCTCGCGCGTAATATGCGCAAGATGATTTAGCTCCTTTCGTACCTTCGATGCTTCTTCAGAGGTGAGGTAATCATCATCCTCTCCATCTATAATATCTATTCCATCATTAAAGCATACTGTAATGGGAGAACGATATTTCTTGCGAAGGTAATCGCTGTGCTTATGGTACAAAGTGTTGGAAAGCCATGTCTTTGGGTGGTCTATAATTCCGTCGTTGCGAAGGTAGGCAAATGCCGCAAGCATTGTGTCGCCTACAAGGTCTTCTGCGTCGGCCTGCGAATTACATTTTGATACAGCAAGTCGCATCAGATAATCATAATATTGAATGATTTCATCGCTTTTCATGTTTCACCATGCTTTCCGGAATGCTTTTGAATGTTCGCCTATATAGTCGTAAAAATTTGAAGTTGGTTCGGACTTGAATAAAAATTTTGGGGCCACCTGCGTATAACAGGCGACCCGCATGCTTACGCGTTGGCAATTAGCGTGGTCAAAGCTTTTCTCTGTCCCTCTGTGGGGGTCTTCAGCTTACCGTTCTTCAAAAGTTCGGTAATACAGTGGATTAGGAACCAGCCATCTGAATGAAAGACAAACTGCAAATCATACTCTTTTATCTTTCTAAGATGTGTCGGAACGGACGCCATCACGGCCTCGGCATAAGGCGCTTTCAAAGCATAGAATTCAGCCCGATGCTTTTCCTTAATTCGCTCTCCAATGGCAAGCAGCTTATCCTGGATCTCTTTATTTGACAAAATAACGATCTGCCACGATGCCTTAAAGTACCCGTCGTAGTCACCGTTTGTCTTTATAAATCCGCGTTCCGCAAGCCATGTGTATTCATCCTTAGAAAGACGGTCTTCCTCCTCTCTTTCGTAGAGAGAAAGAACGCGTTTGGCATCTTCCGAATATTGCACTCCGTGGCGATCTCCACGATCAGACCATTCGCTATCGATCTGCCAAAGAATTTTCTTGCCGTTCCCGTTCCACATCGGTCCGCACCAGTTCTTCATATACACATAATCTTCAGGAAGAACCAATTCATCTGGAACAACAGACGCGTGATAGATGTTATGAGCACCATCCGGACGGATCGTTGCAACCTCTTCAAAAGAGATTTTATCATCCATTAGCTTTTCGCCGGACCACGCAGCAATGTACGGGATTAGTGACCAAAGGATAAAATTTCGGTCGGCTCTGGGGGACTCGGTCAAGGAGATGGACTCATCTGTTTGACTGCACCAAATATCGGGATCATCCAGAATGCCGGAGGAGACCAGTTCGTCATACAAATCATTTGCGAACAGGGATGCCGCACGCTTATACATATCGTTTTGCAGAATAAGCAGTTCTGCGGTCGGCTCACTGATGATAAAGTTGACAATGTACTTGTCTTTCTGTGCCTGTAGGAATCCGTATTCCTCAAGGAATTCGACTTCTGTTTCCACATACACAGGGGAAACTCCAAGGTCATCGGCAATCTCGTTAATAGTCTTTGCCGTATTGCGCACACAGTAGCAGATATTCTGAACCAGTGTGGAACGGAAGAACTCGTCGGGAGACTTTTTGCCCACGGAACCGTTAATGCCGTAGGAATGGAATTTAATAGGGTTAAACTTGAGTTCGCTCGGCTTTCTCATCGTATCCATACCTCGTTTCAATTCTTTTTTTGCTTCAAACAAGTGCCATTTGACCGTGCCGAGAGGAATACCCAGCTCTCTGGCAATATCTGCCTGCTTGCAATTCTCAAAGTAATATGCAATCACAATTCTTCTTTGCAGTTTTGAAAGATATGCAATCTCGGTTTGGAGACGATGAATAGACTCTGCGTTATCATCGGCATCGATTTCAGAGTGCGGATCTGCGATCAGTTCCGCAACCTCGTCAATTGACACGCCGACCACACTTTTCGCGGCATCACGGTAATAGTTGCTGAGTGCGTTATGGGCAACGGTCCAGATGAACTTTCCCATGTCCGCAACGTCATCCTTGACAAGGAGCGCACGGAACGCTCTAATTGCAATCTCCTGCGACAGATCCTCTGCATCGTGGATGCTTTTACACCTCTTCAGAGCAAATCCGAATATGGGCTTCAAGTATTCAGTTATAGTTTTCTCTACTTCCGGTCTGTTCACTTCTTTGCACCTCATTGAAAGCTTTCACCCATATAGACACAGAAATCAAAAAAGGTTGGAACTTTTTTATAAAATTCAGATCGATATGCTCGATAGTTAAACTGTTTCTGGCATACTCATCCACTTTACCTCTTGAGACAAAAATCAGCAAAAATACTTAATCAAAATATTGGTTAGACATTTTTCGTCAGAAGGATTAAGTTTTTTATTATTTATACGATCTGCAATGATGGAACATAATTTTCTTTTTACCGTATCATCTCTTGCTATTGTCTGATAGGTGTTAGGATATAAATTAAATAACCAAGATATATCAAACTTTTTAAAATCGAATTTATCATATAAATAGTAAACAGGAGATCACTTATTATACATTTGAGCAAGAT
>CAZNXL010000217.1:0-3751 GCA_964577075.1 uncultured Dorea sp.
GGGGCAGTATCAGCATGATATGAACCAGAAAAAGCTGAGCGAGGCGCTGTCCGGAGTTGTAGAAGACTGCGTAAATAAAGTTGGCGTGGATTTAAATACAGCGTCAGCGCCGCTTCTTTCTTATATTTCCGGGATTTCTTCGACAATTGCCAGGAATATTGTAGCTTACCGGGAAGAAAACGGGCGATTTGCAAATCGTAAGGAGTTACTTAAGGTCGCAAAGCTCGGACCGAAAGCTTATGAGCAGTGTGCCGGGTTTATGCGTATTCAGGATGGGGATGATCCGCTGGACGGCACAAGTGTACATCCGGAATCTTACGAGGCGGCGGAGAAGCTCCTGAAAAAGCAAGGATACAGGACAGAAGATATCCGGGATGGAAATCTCCCTGGATTATCGCTGACGATCAAAGATTATAAGAAACTTTCCGCAGAGCTGGGAATCGGAGAGATTACTCTCCGGGATATTGTAAAGGAATTGGAAAAACCGGGACGCGATCCGCGTGACGAGATGCCTAAGCCGATTCTGCGCACAGATGTGTTGGAGATGAAAGATCTGAAAGAAGGAATGATACTGCGCGGAACGGTCCGTAATGTCATTGATTTTGGGGCATTCGTGGATATTGGCGTGCACCAGGACGGCCTGGTTCATATTTCTGAGATCACAGACAGGAAGTTCATTAAGCATCCGCTGGAAGTAGTAAGTGTCGGGGATATTGTGGATGTGAAGGTAATGAGTGTGGATTTGAAAAAGAAGCGGATACAGCTCACTATGAAAGGGATTTCTTAGACGTATAAAGGTCATTTACAGGTTAAATACATGGTATGGATTGGAGGAATGATCATGAAAAAAACATGGAAGAGGAATCTTGAGACAGCAATAGGCGTACTTGCGGGAAACTTAATACTGGCATTTACCGTTGCTGCATTTATCGTTCCGCATGGAATTATTATGGGCGGTGCGACAGGTCTCGGACTTACAATTGCACATTATATACCGCTTCGGTTGTCTCTTATCATCCTGATCGTCAATGCGTGTCTCTTTTTGCTGGGAGCAGCCACATTAGGAAAAAAGTTTATTATCACGACTATAGCGAGTACGTTTTTATATCCGGTCTGCCTGTCAATCATGCAGGCGATCCCGGGAATTGACAGCCTGACAGATAATATTATGCTGGCATCCATTTACGGTGCGGTCATATTGGGAGTCGGAGTTGGGATCATCCTTCGCGTGGGGGCTTCCACCGGCGGTACGGATATCTTAGCGCTGGTACTTAATAAGTGGTTTCATATCAAGGTTGCGATCCTTATGTATATTGTAGATTTTCTTGTGCTTGGCGCACAGGCGCTGTTTTCAGATACGGAGCAGATCATGTACGGTATCATGACGCTGGTCATCGAGACATTTGTACTCAACAGAGTCATGCTGATGGGACAGTCACAGATCCAGCTCTTTATTATCTCTGAAAAATATGAAGAGATCAGACAACGCATGCTCGAAGAGCAGGATGCAGGAGTGACAATGGTGCATGTTGAGACCGGATATGAAAGAGAAGATCAGAAAGCGGTTCTGTGTATCATACCGAACAGAAAGTTATATGCGACAAATGAGATGGTCCATGCAATCGACGAAAAGGCGTTTCTTACCATCTCTCAGATCAACGAGGTGCGCGGACGCGGCTTCACAATAGAGAGAGTTGCCTGTTCACAGAAAGATGCGAACGAATTATGATATAAAAAGGAGACAGGGCATGTCAGAGAGATTTTCCAGAACAGAATTGCTCCTTGGAGCAGAGAATATGGAGAGGTTAAGACGGGCGAGAGTGGCAGTGTTCGGCGTGGGAGGTGTCGGCGGATATGTAGTGGAGGCTCTGGCAAGGAGCGGCGTAGGAGCATTGGACCTTATTGATAATGATACCGTTTCCTTAAGTAATATAAACCGTCAGATTATTGCCTGTGAAAAGACGCTCGGACAATATAAGGTCGAGGTGGCAAAAGATCGCGTTCTGGACATCAATCCCGATATCAGGGTTCGCACCTGCCGGACATTTTATATGCCTGATACAAAGGACCAGTTTGAATTTAAGGAATATGACTATGTGGTGGATGCTATTGACACTGTGACCGGAAAGATTTCTCTTATCATGCAGGCAAGAGAGGCCGGCATTCCGGTGATCAGTTCAATGGGGGCGGGGAATAAACTGGATGCCGCCGCATTTCAGGTTGCGGATATCTATGAGACATCGGTATGTCCGCTCGCAAAGGTTATGCGCAGGGAACTGAAAAAGAGAGGCGTGGACAAACTGAAAGTAGTGTACTCACAGGAAAAACCCCTGACTCCGGTCACCGATGCTGACAATACATGGGAAGAACCGGCGCCGGGGCGAAGGCAGGTACCCGGAAGTATAGCCTTCGTCCCGTCTGTAGCAGGATTGATACTTGCGGGGGAAGTGGTGAAGGATTTGATTTCAGGAAGATAACAGAGGTTGGATATGCAAGAATCCCGAATAGTTTCCTATTCGGGATTCTTGTAGTTGTTATAGTTATCTAAAAGGAATGAGAGTAAAGTCTGCACATCTGTTTGTGCTTACTTTTATGAGGGGGGAGATAGTGATAAGTGGTTTATCAACTATCTGTGTCTCAGTATAAAGGGAAAATGTGTCTAAAATATGTTGAATCTCTAAAAGAAATCGAAAAAATCTTAAAAACAACTTAACAAAATCAAAAGATACACATATTTTCAGATTCGGAATATGATAAATGTGAAAAATATAATATGGTGAAAATAACATGGCAAAAACAAAATTAACCGTCATAGACGTATCTTATTATCAGGGCAGGATAGATTGGGAAAAGGTCAAAAAAGACGGGATAGACGGAGCCATTATCCGCGCTGCATACAGCACTGTCAAATGGGATGAGGAATGTGACAGAAATATGGAAGAGTGCGAGAGACTTGGCATTCCTTTTGGACTCTATATTTATTCCCTGGCAAAAACAAAAAAACGTGCAAGACAGGAAGCGGATGCTATTTTAGAGAAGGCGAAGGGGCATAAGATTGATTTTCCTTTATATATTGATCTGGAACAGCCGGGCTACGGTCGGTATGCCAAAGAAGCAGCAGAGGAATTCGGAAGAGTCATTGAAAAAGAGGGCTACTGGTGCGGCGTATATGCAAATCAGAATTGGTGGTTTCAGTATCTGAGGGGGCTTAATCGGTTCACGAAATGGGTTGCGCGTTACGGAGCAAAGCCTGCGGTAGAAGGGACCGATATGTGGCAATATACAAGTGCGGGAAAGGTAGATGGGATATCCGGCTATTGTGATAAAAATAAATGCTACAGAGATTTTCCCGGATTAACAGAGAAGAGACGCAAGGCGTTGGAGAAGTAAAGGAAACAAGAAGCGCAAAAACAAAGACAAAGACCGGGCTCCGCAAAACTGGTCTGGTTAATAATATAAAAACTGGACCTTTTTAACAAGCCAAATATGCTGTATAGTGTGGTCAATCTAAATAATTACTACAAGGAAAGAAGGACTGGAATATGAATTCTAAGATTAAAAAAATTGTTATGACTGCTCTGTTTGCGGCGCTGGCGTGTGTTGCAACGATGGCAATAAAGATCCCGACCCCCGGAACAAGCGGATATATTCATGTGGGAGATGGAATCGTCATCCTCTCAGGCGTTATCCTTGGACCGGTATGGGGATCTTTGGCAGCGGGGATCGGTTCGGCAATGGCAGATCTGGTCGG
>CAZNXL010000218.1:0-3738 GCA_964577075.1 uncultured Dorea sp.
TTTCAGTGATATTTTTGGCGATATTTTTGGTGATTTATTTGGCGGCGGCGCAAAACGCGGAGGCAGAAGCCAGGGCCCGATGAAGGGAATGAATATCCGCAAGAGTATCCGTATTACATTTGAAGAGGCTGTGTTTGGCTGTGAGAAGGAACTGGATGTAATCTTAAAGGATCCATGCCCGAAATGCAACGGTACAGGTGCGAAGCCAGGGACTTCTCCCGTAACATGTCCGAAGTGCGGTGGTAAAGGTCAGGTAGTGTATACACAGCAGTCGTTCTTCGGAACAGTTCAGAATGTGCAGACATGTCCGGATTGTGGCGGTACAGGTAAGATTATCCGTGAGAAATGTCCGGATTGTCAGGGCACAGGATTTATATCAAGCAGAAAGAAAATTTCGGTTACTGTTCCGGCGGGAATTGATAACGGACAGAGCGTCCGAATCCGTGACAAAGGAGAGTTAGGGACCAATGGTGGACCGAGAGGAGACCTCCTTGTGGACGTTACCGTATCGAGGCACCCGATTTTCCAGAGGCAGGATATGAATATCTTCTCTACAGTGCCGATTTCATTTGCACAGGCGGCGCTTGGGGCAGATGTAAGAATTAAAACGGTAGACGGAGAAGTTCTCTATACGGTGAAGCCGGGAACTAAAACAGATACGAAGGTGCGCTTAAAAGGGAAGGGTGTTCCTTCTGTCAGAAATTCACAAGTGCGCGGAGACCATTACGTGACACTTGTTATCCAAACGCCGGAGCAATTGAGTCATGAAGCGAAGGAAGCGCTCAGAAGATTCGACGAGCTGTCAGGAAATACGCTGAATGCGGCAGGAACTTCCGGTGCGTCCGGTAATGGCGCGAAGAAGAAAAAAGGATTTATGGATAAGATGAAGGGAGCCTTTGATGATTGAGAGGTGTATGCCCCGGAAACGGCGAGTTTCCGGGGTTTTTTCATTTGTGCAATTTTTCAAAAATCTATAAAAATAAGGTAAATTTTAGTCAATTGGTAACACGTTGGTAACAAAATCAGAGGTTTAGCTTATTGACTTCGTCTAATAATTCATGGAGTGAAATATGCGTATATACCTTGGATGTAACACCTTTTACGGTGTGTCCGACAATTTTCTTCAAGCACAATTCATCTACCTTACATCTCCTTGCGTTGGTAACAAAAGTATGTCGGGTATCGTGAAGATGGTGATCCATTCCGTATTTCTCGTTCAGTTCCAGAAGAGCTTTTTCAGTGAAAGCCTTATATTGTGTTTTTAAGCCTTTTTCGTTTGTGGTGAGGGATTTTCCACCGCGTTCATATAAAGTCTGTACAATGGGTAAAATCTTATCGTGAATAGGCACCTGCCGGATACTGGACTTGTTCTTTGCTTTGACAATGTCGAGATACCGATCTTCCAGATGGACATTTTCTAATGGGAGTTCAAATAATTCATTAGCCCTCAATCCAGTGTATAGTAATAGGAGCAGTATCTGGTTAGGGTACTGATCGGCACCTGACCAGATCTGGCAGATTTCATCCGGTGTAAATATCGTTCTTTTGATTTTTACATCATCTTTATCATATTCCAGATACTTGGAGTAATCATTCTTTACCAGATCATTCTGCATAGCATATTCAAATACTTTACTCATTACTGCTTTTATAGCATCTTTTGTACCTGATCTGCGGTTGCAATTGTCGATTACATATTGCAGTTCTTCAGTATGGATATCACATATCCGCATATTTTCAATGGCGGAGCAATGCTTGTATGCCGAGGCATATACCTGTTGTGAATGTTTGGCAAGCTTAGAAATTTTCTTTTCTGATACGATATCGTAGATCTCTTGGAATGTCATATCTTTTTTGGCAAGGTCATAAGGCTTTGCATGGTAATCAGCCAGAGCGTCAAGTGCATCTTTCTTCGTCTTGAAGTATCCGAGTACAACTCTGTTCTGTATTACTCTGTCATGCTCGAGATCGTGGGTGTACCCGTTTGATATTCGCGCCATGTATGGCTTACGGCGTCTTCCGGACAACTTGGTTACGCTCCCATATCCATTTGGTAGTTTCATAGTATCGCCTCCTTAAAAATGAGTATAAAAAATACGCCCACTTGCGGGACGCTTCCAGAAATGATATAATACTCTTGCTTAGGGAGATTCTATCACTCCGGTGCATCCGGCAGGTAGCATCTGCATAACCGTCTCTGTGATGCAGGGACGGTTATTGACATTTGAGTTATATTTGTTATAATGTACTTAACAAGACAGCCGACACGATAGAGCAAACCTATCCGTTCCGGCACAATTATCAGTAACTAGAGATAGCACCTCAAAACTTGACCAGAGCAGGGGTGCTATTTTCTATGCGTATAATTCAGAATTGCTACGAGTAAACTACATGCTGTCAAAATGATCATAAATTCTTCATATGTACTCATGTTCACCACTCCTTCCGCAAGACTCGGAAACGGTGGTATGCACCCTGTCGGTTGCCTAGGTAAATATAATATTAAGTTGTTGATTGGTGACAAGTTTTATTATCAGCTTAGAAATACAAATATATTATTACTGAAAGATCATTCTCAAAAAAATTAACAGTACCATCAGCAGTAACTATTTTATATTTCCCTCCACGGATCCATGCCGATAATTCGTAGTTTAGATTATCATGCATTATTTTCTTAATCTCCAAGCAGCGCTCAGAAGGAACGTAACCAATAAGCTTTCCAGAGATTAAAACTTTTATAGCGTTCGGATCATGTTCATTTTTGGGTTCAGGAACTAATTTAATTGGATAATTATCATAATAAAATTCGGGAATCTTATCCATGGTACGATGGCAATTAGCTATCAGTCCGGGAGTACTATTCCAAAGTGGGTTAGGGCGCTGAAGCTTTGTGAAACTATCTAAATAGTACTGTGTTCCGCGAACGGAAAAATCTAATCTTGAAGAATGTAATGTTTGTTTTTTGAATTTATCAAATAATTTCATAATAATCCTTTCTCATATTTCTTTATTGAGTATACGAAACCGTCATATTCTGCATTATTAGTGTAACATACTATGATTCTATTCTATCAACCACGCGTCCCATACAGAGTGAGTTCTCTGTAAGTGGGACATTTTCACAATCTCTATTCAGAGATATTAAAATACCGTCTCCAAGTTTTTTGACATAGGCATTTCCATCGACATTGAATATTCCGATCTCACCAATATCAACCTGACATGTAGGCTCAACAAGAAGGATATCGCTGTCACGGTAGAGTGGCTCCATGCTATTCCCATTTACACCAATCGCATAAGATACGCGCTTATATCTGGGAATATCTGGAATTTGAATCCTATCCACTGCCATATCCTCAAAGACGACTTGTCCAGTCCCGGCGGAAGCAAGGCGCTGATAGTACTGGACGAAGCGGATAGGCTCGTCGGTGGCAGCAGGCTTTGCGGAGGTACATTGTTCAAGTTCATCTAATAACATATCGATAATATGCTGCGAACGTTCGTTAAGAGAGCGATATCGCTCTATATATTTCACTTCACTATACGACACCTTAATGGGAAAATCCATATCATCTTGCCATAAATAATTTGCATCTATGCCGAGAGCAGACATTATCTTTATAGTAGTCTCTAAATTAGGCTCTCGGGTTCCTCTTTCGTATCCGGCGAGTGTGGATTTTGCAACACCAATTTTTTCAGCTAATTGTTCTTGAGTGAAATTATTGTTAAGCCTAGCTT
>CAZNXL010000219.1:0-3733 GCA_964577075.1 uncultured Dorea sp.
GTGGCCTCCCATACCATCCGCAACCACAAGCTGGTTCTGAAACGGACCTATCGGCTCATCCGTCACATATACAAAGTCTTGATTGACCTCCCGTTTTCTTCCCACGTCAGTCTTCGCATAAATCTTCATCTATCTCTCCTTCTTGGCATCAGCATACCGTCTTCTTAACTGACCACAGGCCCCGTCAATATCAGAGCCTCTCTCCCTTCTAATAGTAACATTTATTCCGTTTTTTTCAAGCTTATTTTTGAATTCCACTGCGTTTTTCCTGTCCGGCTTCTCAAAATCTCTCTCCCTGATCGGATTTACCGGTATCAGATTCAGATGGCAATTACGCATCTTAAGCATCGCTGTCAGCTCTTTTACATCTTCTTCCCCGTCATTGACACCTTTCACCAGACTATATTCAAAAGTAGGCCTTCGCCCTGTTTTTTCAAAATAGTGATCACACGCAGCAAGAACGTCCTTAAGTTCATATTTATTAGCGATCGGCATAAGTTTCTTTCTCTTTTCCTGATTAGAACCATGAAGAGAAAGCGCCAGCGTGATCTGCAGTTTCTCTTCGGCAAGCCGCTCTATATTCGGCGCGATTCCGCAGGTAGATGCAGTAATGTTTCTCTGGCTGATATGAAGCCCGTGCTCATCACTTAACATATGGATGAACTTCAGAAAATTATCATAATTATCCAGAGGTTCCCCCGTCCCCATCACAACTACGTTTGAGACCCGTTCTCCAATAAGCCGCTGGACACGGTAGATCTGCCCCAGCATCTCCGACGGCGTCAGATTCCTCTCAAGTCCGTCAAGAGTGGATGCGCAGAATCTGCATCCCATGCGACATCCCACCTGAGAGGAGATACAGACAGAATTGCCGTAGTTATAGCGCATAAGAACACTTTCTATCATATTCCCGTCAGATAACTCAAACAAAAATTTCTCCGTCAAATCTGCTTTTGATATCTGTCTTGTAAACATCTCTACCTTTTTAATCTCATACTGCTCACTTAATTTTTCTCTTAATGCCTTCGATAAATTAGTCATCCCGGAAAAGTCTGTCACTAACTTTTCATGAAGCCAGCGATATATCTGCTTCCCGCGAAATGCTTTTTCTCCTATGTTCTCCATCTCAAGAAGCAGCTCGCCGTAATCATATGACGCAATATCTTTTTTATCCATTTTCTCCGGCACCCCTCTTTTTAAACATCGCTATATAGAATCCGTCTCCGCTGTGAACCCCGGGGATCATCTGCTGTTCCCTTATAAGTTCAAATTCCGGATAGTGTGACGCAAACCAGCGGGTGTTATCTTCATTCTCCTTTTTATGAACGGTACAGGTGCTGTAAAGCAGCTTCCCTTCCGGTTTTACATAATTCCTAACTACAGACAGTATCTTTTTCTGGAGCTTTGCCAGTTCTTCCTGCATCCGGGGTGTCATATTATACTTGAGATCCGCCTTTTTCCCCAGAACTCCAAGTCCTGAACATGGAAGATCTGCAATAACGATATCTGCTTTTCCTTCCATCTTTTCATCATAAACGCAGGCATCCCACTGCTCCGTTGCTATATTCGTAAGTTCACTTCTTATAATATTCTCCTCCATGAGTCCGACCCTGGTTCCTGTCAGATCTCTGGCAATCACTTTTCCGGTTCCCCCTAACTTCTCCGCAAGGTGTATTGCCTTTCCTCCCGGAGCCGCACACACATCTACGATCAACTGTCCGGGTTCGGGCGCCGCCCACTCCGCTATCTGCATAGAACTGATGTCCTGCACATAAAAATACCCTCTTTGAAAGCTTTCAAGCTTCGCCAGATAATCATAGTTTGCTATGTATAATGCATAGGGAATGCAAGGATCTTCCGTAACAGTTACCCCCTCTGTTTTCAAAAGTTCTTTCAGCTTTTCCGGCTGGATTCTTTCTGTATTACACCGAATACAGACAGGCTTTTCTTTTAAAAATTCTCTTCCCATTTTTTCGACCGTATCTGCATCATACTCTCTAATCCACTGGCATACAAGCCACTGTGGCAGAGAATAGCGAACAGAAAGATAACTGCATACATCCTCCCGCGATGGATATTCTATCTGATCCAGGTTGCGGCTTATATTGCGAAGCACACCATTTACAAATCCCTTTAAGTTGGTAAATCCTTTTTTCACCGCCAATTTAACGGACTCATTGCACACTGCGCTGTCCGGCACACTGTCCATATATTTCATCTGATACACCGCACTTCTTAAAATTGTGCAGATCACCGGCTTCATCTTATTGACCTTCACTTTTGAAAACTGATTGATGATATAATCAATCTCTATCATGCGTTCAAGCGTGCCCTCCACGACTCTTGTAATGAAGGCACGCTCTTTCTTTTCCAGATACTGATATTTATCAAGAACGCTCTTTTGAGCGATATGACTGTACTCTCCGTCTCTTGTGATAAGAAGGAGCGTTTCAAGAATAATTTCTCTCGTATTTATTGATGCTGACATCCTGTATCCTCCCTGCATCAATCTCTTCTATTGTTTGCAAGAAGAATGATACGAAGCAGCTGCAGGATCGCGGATGCCGCGCCTGCCACATAAGTCAGAGCGGCTGCTGTCAACACTTTCCTTGTACCGCGCAGCTCATCATCATACAACATTCCGGAATTCGCTAAAATCTTAAGCGCTCTTCCGGATGCATTGAACTCTACCGGAAGCGTGACAATCTGGAATAATACTGCAAATGAAAATGCCAGAATTCCCAAATTCAAAAGAAGTACTGACATATTGCTGTTCATGAACAGTCCTATAATGATCAGGGGCCAGGCGATACTGCTTCCAAAATTTGCCACCGGAACCAATGCCCCTCGAATGGACAGCGGTGCATATCCCGTGGCATGCTGGATCGCATGTCCGCACTCGTGAGCCGCAACTCCCATCGCGGCAACAGACGTTGAACTATATGTTGCATCGGAAAGGCGGAGGACCTTATTTCTCGGATCATAATGGTCTGTCAGATTACCGGACACATGTTCTACATGTACGTCTCTGATGCCCGCACTATATAAAATCCTCTCTGCCGCCTCTCTTCCCGTCATTCCCGAATGATTTCTCACCCTGGAATAGCGTCTGAATGTTGAATTCATCTTAGATGAAGCCAGCATACAGATCACGACGCCGATAAGCACCAAAAGATAAGTATTATCAAAAAACATAGGATAAAACATTCTAATTCCTCCTGAACTTGAGTTTTCATTATTTTCCCCTATTATACAGGAAAACAATTTATAAAAGTGGATATTCATATAATTTTAATACTTTTCATAAATTCATATGGTTTTACAGCTTTTTTAAAACCGTGCCTTCTTCCATCTGGTATCCGCGCAGGAAAGATGCCGCATCCATCTTTCTCTTTCCCGGGATCTGAAGCTGCGTTACCTTTAACAGTCCTTCTCCTGTCTGTACAAAAAAACCATCCTTTTCTATCTTAATAACCGTGCCCGGCAACCCTTCCTTTTCCTCCTGGGGCAGGCACACATCTGCGCTCCATATTTTCACAGTCTTACCGTTCCAGTCCGTATAAGCTCCGGGCCATGAATTAAGGCCCCGGATCAATCGTTCAATAGACACCGCTTTGGCTGTCCAGTCGATATTTCCAAGATTCTTATCAAGCATTCTTGCATACTCTGTCGGGCTCTTCCCCTGTTTTTCAGGAGTAATACCGCCCTCTTCAAGCTTCTTTAATGTCTCCAC
>CAZNXL010000220.1:0-3690 GCA_964577075.1 uncultured Dorea sp.
TCAAAAGAATGAGTTAAGTTATTCCGAGTATTCTGCGACGTTGCAGGCAGACGTCATTTGCCGGGGATATGCAGGTATCCTGTTAAGTGCACGGGTCGTTCCGTGAATTCAAGGTGGCACCGCGGATAAGCTTTTTTATTCGTCCTTGACAGAGAGTGTATTTCTGTCAAGGACGTTTTTTTGTCTAAAATTTCCTTGTCTGAGATACATAGCTAGGGGAGTTTTTCCTTTGGGCAGAAAACTACGGCAGGAGGTAAAGACCATGAAAATTTCACCGAATCTTTGTGAAGTCAAGGAAATCGCATCCACTGGCAAATATAGTGTATTACCGGTCAGTTGTGAGATTTTATCAGACTTCACCACACCGATTGAAACGATGCGGATATTGAAGAACATATCTACTCATTGTTATATGCTTGAATCCGCTGCTGCAAATGAAAAGTGGGGACGATATACTTTTCTGGGATTTGAACCCAAAATGGAGATCACCTGCATAGATGGTGAGTTAAGAGCGGGAAACCTAAAAATTCACACAGATGATCCGTCGGAGATCCTGCGGCAAATCCTTGCAGATTACAGGAGCCCGCGTTTTGATTATCTGCCATCATTTACAGGAGGGCTTGTGGGATATTTTTCTTACGATTATCTCTCTTACAGCGAGCCTTCTGTCAAATGTGATGTAGATGATACGGAGGCTTTCAAGGATGTTGATGTGATGCTTTTTGACAAGGTGATTGCCTTTGATCATGTAAGACAGAAAATCATTCTTATGATAAATATTTCGCTTGATGATCCTGACACGGGTTATAACAGGGCGGTCATGGAATTAAAACAGCTCACAGAGCTTATCCGTCATGGCGCAAAAGCGAATGAACCCGGAGGTAAACTGCTCGGAGAGGTTACGCCATTATTTAACAAAGAGCAGTTCTGCAATATGGTGGAAAAAGCAAAGAATTATATCCGCGAAGGAGACATTTTCCAGATCGTACTGTCCAACCGTCTCAGCGCACCCTTTGATGGAAGTCTTTTGAATACTTACCGCATATTGCGGACGATGAACCCGTCTCCGTATATGTTCTACTTCTCAGGCACGGACGTGGAGGTTGCCGGCGCATCGCCTGAGACACTGGTGAAGTTAGAAGATGGTACATTGCATACCTTCCCGTTAGCAGGTACACGGCCAAGAGGTAAAACGGAGGAAGAGGATAAAGCGCTGGAAGAAGAACTGCTGGCTGATGAAAAAGAACTTGCCGAGCACAATATGCTCGTTGACCTGGGCAGAAATGATCTGGGAAGGATCAGCCGCTTCGGCACGGTACAGGTAGAAAAGTTTCATTCTATTGAACGATTTTCTCATGTGATGCATATCGGTTCTACGGTGCGAGGCGAGATCCGTGAAGATAAGGATGCGCTGGATGCCATCGAAGCTGTACTTCCTGCCGGGACATTATCGGGCGCACCGAAGATCAGAGCATGCCAGCTCATCGAAGAACTTGAGAATAACAAGCGGGGTATCTATGGCGGTGCGATCGGATATATTGATTTTGCTGGGAATATGGACACTTGTATTGCTATCCGTATTGCCTATAAGAAAAACGGCAAGGTGTTTGTAAGAAGCGGAGCCGGTATCGTTGCCGACTCTGTACCGGAGAAGGAGTACGAAGAATGTCTGAACAAGGCAATGTCCTCACTCAAGGCATTGGAACTTGCACAGGAGGTGGAAGGATGATACTGCTCATTGATAATTATGATAGCTTTTCCTATAATCTGTACCAGCTCATTGGGGAGATCGAGCCTGATATCAAGGTCATCCGCAATGACAAAATGACGGTAGATGAGATCCGGAAGCTGCATCCTGACCGGATCATACTTTCTCCGGGTCCGGGGAGACCGGAGGATGCCGGTATCATCATCGAAGCCGTAAAGGAGCTTGGAAGGGAAATACCAATCCTCGGCGTCTGCCTCGGGCATCAGGCAGTTTGTGCTGCTTTTGGCGCGACAGTAGGCTATGCGAAGAGACTCATGCACGGAAAGCAGTCAGAAGTGAAATTCAGCGCAGATTGCCCTTTATTCTCAGGGTGTCCACAGACAGCGCCCGCTGCCCGCTATCATTCCCTTGCCGTGGCCGCAGATACGATTCCGGACTGCTTAAGGATTACTGCCGTGACTGCGGATGGAGAGGTGATGGCAGTGCAGCACAAGGAGTATCCCATATATGGCGTGCAGTTTCATCCGGAATCCATTCTGACGCCTGATGGGAAAACGATACTTAAAAATTTTATAAAGGAGAGATAAGTCATGATTAAAGAAGCAATCGTAAAAATTGTAAACAAAGAAGACCTCGCTTATGATGAGGCTTATAGTGTAATGAATGAAATTATGAGCGGGGAGACATCACCTACGCAGAATGCCGCTTTCCTTGCCGCACTTTCCACCAAGAGCGCAAGAGCTGAGACAACGGAAGAGATAGCCGGATGTGCCGCCGCTATGAGAGCACATGCCACAAAAGTTGAAACTGGAATGGACTTGTTTGAGATCGTAGGAACGGGCGGCGATAATGCACACAGCTTTAACATCTCCACTACATCTGCTCTTGTTGCGGCAGCAGGTGGGATAAAGGTTGCAAAGCACGGCAACCGTGCGGCATCTTCTCAGTGCGGAACAGCAGATTGTCTGGAAGCTCTTGGTGTGAATATTCAGCAAAGTCCGGAACGTTGTATTGAGCTTCTGAATGAAGTTGGTATATGTTTTTTCTTCGCACAGAAATATCATACTTCCATGAAATATGTAGGGTCAATCCGCAAGGAACTGGGCTTCCGCACAGTGTTTAACATCCTCGGCCCCCTGACGAATCCTGGTACGCCGACTATGCAGCTTCTTGGCGTGTATGATGATTATCTTGTGGGGCCGCTGGCACAGGTACTGATCAATCTCGGTGTCAAACGCGGTATGGTAGTGTACGGTCAGGATAAACTGGATGAGATCTCTCCCAGCGCGCCAACAACTATCTGTGAAATCAAGGACGGCTGGTTCAAATCCTCAGTCATCACACCGGAAGACTTTGGTTTTGAACGCTGTACGAAGGAAGATCTGAAAGGTGGCACACCGGAAGAAAATGCCAGGATCACGCTGGCTATTTTGAATGGTGAAAAGGGACATAAGAGAAATGCCGTCTTAATGAATGCAGGCGCTTCGCTCTACATTGGCGGCAAGGCTGACAGTATGAAGGATGGGATCGCACTTGCGGCAAAGATCATCGACTCCGGTAAAGCATTAAAAGTCCTTCAGAGATTCATAGAAGTCAGCAATCGACCGGAGGAGACGTTATGACAATACTTGACCGGATTGCGGATTACACAAAAAAGCGGGTTGCCGAAAGAAAAGAAGTATGTTCACCTGATGAGATCAGGCAGCAGGCAGAGTCTCTTCCAAAGGGCGCCTTCGCTTTTGAAAATGCATTGAAAAAGCAGGACATTGCCTTTATCTGCGAATGTAAGAAAGCTTCCCCGTCAAAAGGATTGATCGCTCCTGATTTTCCGTATTTGCAGATTGCAAAGGAATATGAAGCGGCCGGAGCCGACGGTATCTCTGTGCTGACCGAACCCAGGTGGTTCCTTGGCAGCGATGCATACCTGCGCGAGATCACGAAAGAAGTATCTGTTCCGTGTCTGCGCAAGGATTTCACCGTCG
>CAZNXL010000221.1:0-3186 GCA_964577075.1 uncultured Dorea sp.
GATCTGTACCAAATTGATATGCTAATGTTAACATTTATTTTCAATCTCAACAACTACTTGTCTGATTTTTTTCTTTTCTTTTTTTGATTGTTAAAAAATTTTCAAAAAAACTATTTTATTCCAGTCAAAATTATGGTAGAATATGGATATTAAAGTATTAATGTGGCACATGTAAACAAGTATATGTTAACAGGTAAACAGAAAACCCGACAGGCAATAGAGGATGCGCTGGGAAACTTTTTCCAGCCGTGTCTGTCAAGCGAAAAGGAGGTCCTGGGAATGAAAAACAAAGGGAGAAAACTATTAAAGGTGTGTGGTATAATATTTATAATCGAAGGTATCATGGGAATACTTTGTTATGGTATTTTGACCTTAGCGCTCGGCGCTGGGCTGATGATCAACTATGTAAATGGCGGTTTTAAGGTTACAGCACTGGCCGCACTATACACCATAGCAGCGATCGTAGCGCTGATTGCCGGAATCATGGGCGTGAAACATTCAGACGATGCGGCTGCGGCGGGAAAGTGTTTCGCGTGGGGCGTATTAAATCTGGCATTGACGTTTGTGGCGGGCGTTTGGTCGCTTGTCGATGATGGATTGACAGTGATCCACGTTTTATATACCTGTATCGGCTTTATTATTCCTTCCCTTTACATAGCAGGCGCTTATATCAACAAGGAATAGGAGGAGCATATAAATGAATACAAAAACACTGGATGCGCTGTCGATAGTGGTGGTCGTTATTGAAATCGTGTGGCGGTTTATAATGGAAAAGATCTCCGCTCCTCAGTGGATGCATTACGTTGAATGGGGACTGATCATTCTTATCTTCCTGTTGATTGTTCTGCATTTTATTTCCAGGCGCAGAGAAAAAAAGTAAAGTAAAGCAGTAAATTAAAGCAGATTCGTCTGTTACGTATGGAGGTTCGTGATGTTATCAGAAAATGTAGTGAAATTATTAAATCAGCAAATTAACAAGGAATTCTATTCCGCTTATTTATATCTTGATTTTTCCAATTACTATTATGATCAGGGACTGGAAGGATTTGGAAACTGGTATAAGATTCAGGCACAGGAAGAGCGTGACCATGCAATGCTGTTTATCCAGTATCTGCAGAACAATGGTGAGCAGGTTATACTTAATGCAATCGATAAACCCGGAATAGAACTGACAAGCGCAAAGGCAGTTCTTGCGGAGGGCTTAAAACACGAGCAGTATGTCACCGGCCTGATCCATGCCATCTACGACGCTGCCTATTCTGTAAAGGATTTCCGTACGATGCAGTTCCTTGACTGGTTTGTAAAGGAACAGGGGGAAGAGGAAAACAATGCCGACAATCTGGTCAGGAAATTTGAGCTGTTCGGAGATGATCCAAAGAGTCTCTATATGTTAGACAGCGAACTTGGAGCCCGTGTATACTCCGCACCTTCTCTTGTCCTTTAAGATAAGATAAATACAAGTAAATCAATCATACATTTAAAAATGCCCATCCCAGAAAAGATTCTGTGATGGGCATTTTGTTATTTAAAAGTCATTCAAAACTTTTTTATTTTCTATAATCGAATTCAAATTTCACAAATTCGTCTATGAATTTCAGAGTATAGTCAACTACTGCATCACAGACCTCTTTACCCAGTTCTGCTGTTGCATCCCTGGCGCTCTTTGAATAATCCACACCTGAAGAATGACCAAATTCAATAATATCTCCTGTCTTCGACACATCGCGTGTACGAAGGTTCAGATACACGCTTGCTCCCTCAAATTCTCCTCTATGCAGATCCAAAAGCTGTATATTCCCAATCTTCTGATTATCCGGAATATGTGCACGCTCTACTTTCACAATATCAGGGTTAATATGCATCACTACGGATGTCTCTGTAATATCGCCGTGTCCGATCAGTCCCCATTCCGGATTCAAGTCACCTGCAACTTCAAACCACTGGATATTGGCAACTGGAATGTTCTTCAGGCGCAGATACTGTCCCACATCATAAAGTGCGTTGTTGTTGCCGCCGTGTCCGTTAAGGAATAAGAAATGTGTAAATCCATAAGATACAAGCTGGTCACATACTTCCTTTACATATGCGGTAAGTGTTGTCTGGGATACTGCCATAGTTCCGGCAAAATCTGCATGATACAATGCATGTCCAAAGGGAACAACAGGAGTGACCATTCCCTTGTCTGTCTTCTCACCAACCATCTTTGCGAGATATTCAGCAATGATCCAGTCGGTACCGATCGGGAGAGCCGGTCCATGCTGCTCAGAACTGCCGACAGGAATGATTGCCAGTTTTTTAGTCTTCAATTCTTCTGCGTTGTCTTCCCATGTGTTTTCAAAAATAAAGTTGCTCATACCAATACTCCTTTTCTCTGTTATGATTGTATAATTTTATGTTTCTTCAGAAAATATTATATATCTGTTCAATATAATTTGCAAGAAAGATACTGTTTTTTGACTATTCAATTGTTATAATTTTCAATCAACTTCCATATTTCTGAAATAATTCAGGGATTATTAAATATGTCTGAACATACGAATGGCTCGATCGATTCTTTTTATCTCGACCGAGCCGTTAATGAATTTCCAGTAATTTCATTTCATACACCTTCAACTTTCTTAGATTTTGAAATGGTTTAGACTTCTTATGCCATTGGACCGTCCCCCTGAATCTAAAATCTGAACATTTCTTAAACTTTTTAATGTTCTTTCCTTTTGATGTACAAATTATAACTCTGATAATATGTTTTGTCAATATATATTTTCAGTTTTTTTATATTTTTTACTGGTTCTATCTGTTATATTTTCATATTTTTAAAAAGAAACTGTTAACTGCATCTTGAACTGCTCTTCTCCGAATACTGCATGTGGTACACCTTTCGGCATGATCAGCGTCTCTCCCTCACTTAAAATAAATACCTCGCCGCCTACGGTGAATCTTCCTGTCCCGTCCAATACCGTTACCATCGCATCCCCGCCGGATGCGTGGGTTGAAATCTCCTCTCCCTTATCGAAGGAAAAAACCGTCATACTTACATGATCATTCTGTACCAGCGTCTTGCTGACTACCTGCCCCTTCTGGTAATCCACCAGATCCTTTAACTTCAGGCTCTTTTGTTTTTCAATATTTTTATACATCTTGTCCTCCTTCATAATACTGCAATTATTATTTGTTACATTTTCTAAA
>CAZNXL010000221.1:3196-3684 GCA_964577075.1 uncultured Dorea sp.
TTTTTATACATCTTACCCTCCTGCTTTTTCGGTGAAAATTCCGATTTTATATCTTCTCTATATCTTCGCTATATCAATCAACGTCAATTTTTTAATATCTGTGTTTTCCAGACTTGTAATCAGCGCCTGTGCCGTATCAATCGCTGTCAGCACATTCACCCCGGTTTCAATGGCGCTTCTTCGGATGACAAACCCATCTTTGGAATGCTCCGCGCCCTGCGGCGGGGTATCAATTACGAGGTCGATCTTGTGACCGAGGATCAAATCCATAAGGTTCGGGGACTCCTGTTCGATCTTACTGACTGCATTCGCCTTAACTCCTGCTGCCTTCATCGCCTCTGCGGTTCCTCTCGTGGCAAAGATGCGGTATCCGATCTTTTCGAATCTGCGTCCGATCTCTACTGCTTCTTCTTTATCTTCATCACGCACCGTAATGATCATATTCCTATACTTCGGCAGCTTAATCCCGGCGCCAAGGAATGCTTTGT
>CAZNXL010000222.1:0-3683 GCA_964577075.1 uncultured Dorea sp.
GCCCATCCCATTCGCCAGGGTTCGGGCTTGTTCCATCATCTGCCCGATGATCTCACTCATCTTTCCGGTATCCTCTCTGGTCCTTAGTACCTCCTGCTGCTCTTTGGAACCTTTCTGTCCCATCTTCGCCGCCCGCTTGATCGCCAGTGAATGCACCGTAAGATTATCCGGAGACAGCTTTTCAATCTGGCGAAGGGTATCTTCCATATCTTCTAAAGTCTCCCCCGGAAGACCTGCGATCAGATCCATATTAATATTGTCAAATCCAAGCTCTCTTGCCATGTAAAATACTTCTTTTACCGCTTCTACCGTATGCTTCCGCCCGATGGCGTCCAATGTCTTTTGCCGCATCGTCTGCGGGTTGATCGAGATCCTCGTAACACTGTGTTTTTTCATCACTTTAAGCTTCTCATAACTGATACTGTCCGGCCGTCCTGCCTCTATCGTATATTCCAGCAGATGCTCTCTGGAAAAATGTCCGTCAATGCAGGAAAGAAGCCGCTCCAGCTGCTTCGCACTTAAAGTTGTGGGGGTTCCTCCCCCGATGTAGATCGTATTCAGCTTCTTACCTTTCGATGCTTTGGCAATGAATTGAAGCTCCTTACATAATGCATCCAGATAGTCCTCTATCCTGTCTTTCCAGTCAGGCAGCGCGCCGGAGCTGAAGGAACAGTAAGAGCAGACTGTCGGGCAAAACGGGATTCCCACGTAGAGACTGTACCCGTTTTCCAGATCCAGCCTGTCAAGGAGCGCCTTCTCCCGAAGCGCGATCTCCCAGGCAAGTTCCGCCTTCTTTTCGCTCACCAGATACTCTTTCTGAAACCACCTGTGAAACTCATCTTTTCCGGCGCCCTCCTCAAGTCTCTTCATGGCAAGCTTAGTAGGACGCACTCCCATGAGGATCCCCCACGCCAGAGTTCTCTTACTTCTCCGACTCAAAAGCTCATATAAAGCAATATCTATGTCATGCTTAAGATCTCCCGGACTGCCGCGGAAGCGAACCTCATTCGCCGTCACTTCTGCCTTCTCTCCATCTTCAAACTGCACCGTTACATAATTAGAGGCTTTTTCCTCTATCCGCGAAGTCACCTCCGCAGATGGGTAAAAAGCCTTTGTCATATGATATGCATTATAGATATATGTTTCTTCACTGCATATAATCTCAATCATATTCGTCAAATCCCCCAGATATACGGATTGTTTTTCCTCTCATATCCAATCGTCGTCGCACCCATATGTCCCGGGTATACCATCGTCTCATCGGGAAGCTTCATAAGTTTTTCTTTGATAGAATAGATAATATCCGGTGCGCTGCTGGTCTCAAAATCTGTTCTCCCGACAGAACACTGGAACAGAGTATCTCCGCTGAAAAGTACATTTTCTGACCGGACATAGTAGCAGCATCCGCCCCATGTATGCCCCGGAGTATGGATCACCTCGAAAATATATCCCGCCAGATCAAGAGTCTGCCTGTCTCTCAGATACTGCGCTCCTGAAAATGTATATCCTGCCGTGTAGATCGAGGACTGGTTAAGCCTGGGATCATTCATCACTCTCTCATCATCCTCATGTACATACACCGGTACCGGGAATTTCTCTAAAAATCCGTCAATTCCCATAATATGGTCAAAATGTCCGTGAGTCAGAAGTATCGCCTCGATCTTAAGCCCCTCTTCTTCAATGTAGTCCGGTATTTTTTTCGGACATGCGGCAGGATCGATGATCACTGTCTGCTTCGTATTTTCATTGATTGCAAGATAACAATTGGTACTGATGATCCCTGTCACAAACTTTTCTACTTTCATCTCTTACTAACCCGTTGTCCTTTCAATATCTATGATACTGTCAAGCTGTCTGAGCTTTGTGATTACCTTTTCAAGCTCTTCTCTTCCGTGAACAATAAACCCTGTCTCGATCGTGGCCGTCCCCTGTTTACTCGTGCGGATATTCATGGACTTTACATCCACCTCATTTTCTGTGAAGATCCTTGTCACTTCCATAAGAAGTCCCTGCTTGTCGTAAGCGTACATCTTAATCTCCGCCAGATACTGGCCTCCTGCCTTTTCTGCCACTTCGCCTTCCCACTCAGCATCAATAAGCCTTGCTCTCTCCGCCTCCGTAAGATGGATTACATTGACGCAATCCGTGCGATGGATGGAGAGTCCTCTTCCCCTTGTGACGAACCCCACGATCTCATCCCCCGGCACCGGGTTGCAGCATCTTGAGAAACGTACTGCCACGTCGTGAATCCCCTTTACAACGATGCCGCTCTTTGATTTGGCGATATGCACCTTATTTTTAGCTGCCTCCGCTACCTTCTCAAGAACGACCTCATTGGTCATCTCCTGCTTGTGCTCTTTCCCATATTCTTCTACAAGCCGGTTTACTACCTGACCTTCCTTTAAACCGCCGTGTCCGATCGCTGCAAGCACGGAATCCCAATCCTTAAATCCGTACTTATTCTGCACGATCTCCATATATTTCGGTTGAAGAACATCGGCAAGAGTAATGGACTTCGCTTTGCAGTAATTTGCAATCATATCCTTTCCCTTGATGATGTTATCTTCTTTAAACTGTTTTTTGAACCACTGGTTGATCTTATTCTTTGCCTGCGTACTCTTGACGATATTTAACCAGTCGCGACTCGGTCCCTTAGAATTCTGGGATGTCAGGATCTCGATCCTGTCGCCGTTCTGGATCTGATAATCAATCGTTACCAGCTTGCCGTTTACTCTGGCTCCTACCATCTTATTGCCTACCGCGCTGTGAATAGCATACGCGAAATCGATCGGCGTAGAGCCGTTGGGAAGGTTCTTAACATCCCCCTGCGGTGTAAAACAGTATACATCCTCGGCAAACAGATCAAGATCTCCTTTTAACAGATTGAGAAACTCTCTGTTGTCCGACATATCCTGCTGCCACTCAAGGATCTGCCGGAGCCAGCTTAGCTTCTCTTCCTCCTGAACCTTTATATTCTTCTTGCCGTCATTAGATTCTTTGTATTTCCAATGTGCAGCGATACCATACTCTGCTGTTTTGTGCATCTCCTCAGTCCGGATCTGAATCTCAAAGGGCTGCCCTGCGGAGCTCATCAGCGTAGTATGAAGGGACTGATACATATTGGGCTTCGGCATAGCGATATAGTCCTTGAAACGCCCCGGGATCGGCGTATACATCTCGTGGATCACGCCGAGGGCCGCATAGCAGTCCTTCACTGACTCCACAATAATACGTACGGCAAATAAGTCATAGATCTGATCCACTGTCTTGTCCTGATTGACCATCTTCTTATAGATGCTGAAGAAATGTTTCACTCGTCCGCTTACTTCCGCCTTGATCTTCGCATGCTCCATATGATCGGAAACTTCCTGCACGATCTGGTCTACGAATTCTTCACGCTCTGTCTTTCTGGCATTGATCTGCCTTACCAGGTCAAAGAACACTTCCGGCTGGGAATACTTAAGGGCCAGATCGTCAAGCTCCGTCTTGATCTTAGAGATACCGAGCCTCTGTGCAAGAGGCGCGTAGATATCCATTGTCTCCTTTGCCTTTTCCTTCTGCTTTTCCGGCGTCATAAACTGAAGTGTGCGCATATTATGCAGGCGGTCCGCCAGCTTGATGATGATCACGCGGATATCCTTTGCCATGGCAAGGAACATCTTGCGGAGATTCTCCGCCTGAAC
>CAZNXL010000223.1:0-3607 GCA_964577075.1 uncultured Dorea sp.
CAATATACGAGGAATCACCGGCTAAAGGTGTGTCCTTGTATATTTGAAATAGTCTGCACACTGTTCAGAGCGCCCGACTATCAGCCGCCTAAATGGTACATAAACAGAAATAAGAATATTCTTTCACTAAGTGTTCAATACCTATCCTTGTCTTTGTTTATGCTTAGGATTCTCGCAAATGATGCGAACGCTTCCTTTTCTTTTGATAACTTTGCATTTTTCGCAAATTGGTTTTACTGATGATCTAACCTTCACGTCAAATCCTCCTTTCATCCATTGCTCTGCCGACGGTTTTCTAACGTATTTTCCTTACAAATACCGCAACTCAATGGCATTTGAGCATAAAAATACTCGGAAACACGCCCATACATTATAACACTCACGTTTCCCTCAGTCAACAGTTTTTTGGGAGCCAATTCTTTTATTTATCTCTCCAGATAATTCTTCCCTTGGAAAGATCGTAAGGAGATAACTCCAGAGTCACTTTATCCCCCGGAAGTATCTTAATAAAGTTCATACGAAGCTTTCCGCTGATGTGAGCAAGTACCTGATGTCCGTTCTCAAGCTCTACCTGAAACATAGCATTTGGCAGCTTCTCAACAACTGTTCCTTCAATTTCGATTACGTCAGCCTTTGACATATATAATCCTCCTGATTTGCCTCTTCCTTATTCCATTCTTTGAGTATCCGTTTGATTTTCGCGTCATCAATCCCCCGGATGTCATGCCTTTTTCTTATGATCTGGATATGTTTTCTTTTCTTTTTTTTAGGTTTTTCAAGTGTCCGTATCCTGCCGTCCACTAAATATACATATGCATCATCTGCATCTATTATCATATAAACCGTATTCCTGTCATGACCTGCCTTTGATATCGCAAGCATCCCGACATCATATTGATCTTTACCTGTCCTGCACATTCCTTCATCACCTGCTCCCGGACAATGTTAAAAGCACGGGTTCGCCATCGGTTATCAGAACGGTGTTTTCATAATGTGCAGAAAGCGAATGATCTCTGCTTATTACCGTCCAGTCATCATCCAGCCAGTCTACTTCCCATGTTCCCATATTGATCATAGGCTCAATAGCAAGCGTCATTCCGGCTTTCAGCATAACTCCTTTCCGGTTCATCTTATAGTTGGGTATCTCCGGCGCCTCGTGAAGATTGGTGCCGATCCCGTGTCCGCATAGATCGCGGACTACTCCGTAACCGTAGCTTTCTGCATATTTTCCAATTGCCGCTGAAATATCAAATAAATGATTGCCTTCTTTTGCGTATTTTATACCTTCAAAAAAACTCTCCCTGGTAACTTTGATAAGTTTCCCGGCCTCTTCGCTAATCTCCCCGATACCGTGAGTTCTCGCGGCATCAGAGTGATAACCTTTATAAATTACGCCTGCATCCAGACTGACAATATCCCCGTCTTTAATAATATGATCCCGGCTTGGTATACCATGTACCACCTCTTCGTTTACTGATACACAGATCGATGCCGGATACCCGTTATAATCCAAAAAGGAAGGAATGCAATGATAGCTTCTGATGATCTCTTCTCCCAATTGGTCAATATCTTTTGTACTCATACCCGGATGCAGCGCCTTTTCAAGTTCATTATGTACAATTTCCAAAATCCGTCCGGCTTCTTTCATGAGTTCAATTTCTCTTGCGGATTTTATTGTGATCGGCATCTTCTTATTCTCCCAAAATATTTACAATCGCCTGAAATACATCATCTATATTGATCGTTCCATCAACAGTCTTTAAAATTCCGGCATTTGTATAATAATCGATCAACGGCTGCGTCTGCTCATGATAAACATTCAGACGTTTCTGAACCGTCTCCGGCTTATCGTCATCACGAAGGATCAGCTCTTTCCCGCATACATCACAGATCCCTTCTTCCTTTGTCGGTGCATATACAAGGTGATATGTAGCCCCGCAGCCCACACATGCACGTCTTCCACTCATACGTTCTACGATATCAGCGTCCGGAACATTAACATCAATAGCGTAATCTACTTTCTGTCCCAGTTCGGCAAGAGCTTTATCAAGAGCTTCAGCCTGCGGAATAGTTCTCGGGAATCCGTCAAGGACATATCCGTTTTTGCAGTCTTCCTGATCAACGCGGTCCACAACTAAGTCTACCACCAATTCATCGGGAACAAGAAGTCCCTGATCCATATATGTCTTCGCCTTTCTGCCAAGTTCTGTGCCATCTTTGATATTAGCGCGGAAAATATCGCCTGTTGAGATATGAGGAATGGCATATTTCGCCGCAATCTTCTTGGCCTGTGTTCCTTTTCCTGCGCCTGGCGCGCCCAACATGATTATTTTCATATAAGTGTCCTCCTTATAGCATTTTAACCCGCGAAAAAATAAATTTCCCCGCGAGTCAAAAATCAATTGTTTAAGAATCCTTTATAATTACGTACAAGCATCTGAGACTCAACCTGTTTCAAAGTCTCTAATACTACGCTGACAATAATGATAAGCGATGTCCCGCCGAAGGAAACCTGTGCTCCAAGCCAGCCATTAAAGAAGATTGGGATTACCTGTACGATTATAAGTCCACAAGCTCCGACAAAGATAATGTAATTCAATATCTTCGTCAGATATTCAACCGTTGGTCTTCCCGGACGTATTCCCGGGATAAATCCGCCGCTCTTTTTCATATTGTTGGCGATTTCCAATGGGTTAAATGTAATAGATGTATAAAAATATGCAAAGAACACTGTTAATAAAATATATACAACAAGTCCCCATGAATATTTCAATTGTTCCGGATTACACCAATTACTCTGATTCATACCTCTGAGTATCTCAGATCCTATTCCGCTTCCATTTCCTTTTCCCAGGAAAGAAGCGATTACGATCGGGAACTGCATAAGTGAAGATGAAAAGATGATCGGAATAACACCAGCCGTGTTGATCCTAAGAGGAATATGTGTGGTCTGTCCTCCGTATGTCCTTCTTCCAACTGTCTTCTGGGAATACTGAACAGCAATTCTTCTCTCGCCATCCTGCAAAATAACAACGAATACAACGAGTGCGATAATGATCGCTAAAATGATGATGACCGCCAATCCGCCCTTTGCAATGCTCTTGTCTTTTACGAACTGTTCAAACAGCGTAGCCATATCATTCGGGACCCGCGATACGATATTAATTACCAACACGATAGAGATACCGTTACCGATACCTTTTTCAGTGATTCTCTCTCCAATCCACATAAGAAATGCAGAGCCGGCTGTCAATGTCAGGACAACAATTGCGGCATTTACAAAATTATAATCAACTAAAAGTCCCTGACGTCCGAATCCCACTGCCATTGCAGTTGACTCAATAAGTGCAAGACCTACAGTAAGATAACGTGTTATCGCCGCAATCTTCTTTCTTCCGTCTTCCCCATCCTTCTGCATCTCTTCAAGAGCAGGAATTGCGATGGTGAGAAGCTGCATGATAATCGAAGATGTGATGTACGGTGTAATGCTCAGCGCAAATACTGACATCTTTTCAAAAGAACCACCGGTGAAAGCGTTAAACAGATTAAACGCTTCCCCAGTATTCTGCTCAAAGAAATTCTTAATATATGTCGGATTGACACCCGG
>CAZNXL010000224.1:0-3599 GCA_964577075.1 uncultured Dorea sp.
GATCCCGGCCTGATTTACCTTCACAGGAGCCCTTCCGAGTAAATCCTCGTATCTGACTTCACGCACCATATCTGATAAAGATTCTGTAAATCCCGCAGCAATAGAAGGTAAGATTTTCACTTTAGCATCCGTCTCATGGCAGATCTCTAAAAGCTCTTTAATTGTCTTTGGAGTCGCAGACGGGATCGCAATAACGATCTCATCAACCCTGTATCTTTTAACGACAGTGGGGATATCATCTCTTGTTCCTACGATCGGAATATTTCTAAGATATTTCCCCTTTTTATTAATATTATCATCAACAATACATACGATGTTTCTCGGACTTTGGCTGATTCTCTGCGTTTCCTGGATCAGTATTGATGCCGCGGAACCTGCGCCTATCAGCAGGGTTCTTTTCTTTAATTTATCATCTGATTTTCCGGGAAACAGCTGCTTTTGTATCCTTCTTCCGAAGCGCAAAGCTAAAAACAGCAAAAACAACAATGTTGCATCGAACACATAAAAGCTTCTTGGCATCGGTATCTGTAAGAAAGTATGATACAGAACATATATTGCTTCAATACAAATTGTTGCTTCTAAGATAGACATACTCTCTTCCATAGAGGCATATGTCCAAACTCTGTTATATAGTTTAAAAAAACGCATTACCACAACAGCGATAATAATATCTATCGGCAAACAACGCAATGCCGGATACAGATATTCCGGCGGGATCACATCAAAATTAAATCTAAGTCCTAATGAAAACAAAGCGCTAAATATTACAATCAGCGCATCACAAACTCCTATTAATATAGCTCTTCTCTTCCCTGTTCCTATCATAAAAAAGTAAAACCTTCCCTTTATCCCAGTCAATATATTATCAGAACAAAATTCTAATCTTTAACATTATATCGCCTTTTTGCTAAAATGTAAACATCGGAGCGCTTTTCGCATGTGCATATTTGAATGCATTCCATGTATCATTTGATGATTGTATGCCTTACATCTCCAACACCCGAGCCGCATTCCTCCACATCACGCTCTCCCGCTCCGCTTCCGTAATCGGCATCCGCTTCATTACATCCACAAACTTCCCCTGATCCGCCCATGGGCTGTCCGTGGCAAACAGGATCTTATCCGCTCCATGCGTCCGCATGATCCGGATAAACTGCTCTTCTTCTATATAGTCAAAGATGACTCCCGTGTCAAAGTACACATCCTTCCCGACAAGCAGATCTTCCACATCATCCCACATCTGATTCCCGCCAAGATGTGCCAGGACCAGCTTCGTCGGCGTCACCTCATCGATCACCTCTGAAGCCATCTTTGGCGTACAGTGGATATCCGCCGGAGATTTCGGATCCAACCCTGCATGTACGCTGACGATCAGGCCAAGTTCCGTGGCATATGACACGATCCTCTTATATCTGATATCGTTAAAATACAGATCCTGATAATCCGGATGAAGCTTGATCCCCTTCATCCCCATAGATTTGATCTGCCGGATCTCTTCCTTATAATTCTCATCTGCCGGATGAAGGCTTCCGAAAGAGACGACCTCTCCATCAAGATACTGTGACGCGAACTTATTGATCGTCCGAAACTGGGACGGTTTTGTCGCGATAGGAAGAACTACCGACATATCTATCCCGGCATCCTTTGTTGACTGAAGCAGTCCTTCATACGTCCCGTCTGTCCACGGCTTCTTCCCTACATTGGCAGAAAGCCCCGCGATCGTCCTCCCGGCGATCGCATGGGGGAACATATGTGTATGAAAATCAATTACCATCTTAGGATTCCTTCTCTCTCAGTTTTTCATAACAGAATCCGATAATATCCCTTCTGGTGATAATACCGATAAAACATTTCTGATCGTCCACAACCGGAACAAAGTTCTGTTCCATCGCCCGGTCGATCAGATCCTCCATCTTCGCATTACTCTTCACGTACTGATAGTCATTCCTCCGGTGGATCTTCATAATACTGACATCCTCCGCATCTTTAATGCTCATCAGATTCATTCCCTTAAGTCCCCACAAAAGGTCGCCCTCTGTAATGGATCCCTTATACTTTCCTTCTCTGGTTAAGATCGGAATGCAGGAATACTTATGATATTCCATGATTTCCAGCGCTTGTCTTACTGTGTGATAATCATAGATGTAAGCCAGCTCACTCTTTGGCTTCAGAAAGAATAATATGTTCATACCAAATATCTCCTGTTAAATTTGTGTTGTGACGAAAATGTCATAAATAGCTTTAATTGCCTCCTCAAAGTCATGGTTTCTGACCCCGATGATAATATTTAACTCGCTGGAACCCTGATCGATCATTTTTACATTTACATTTGCATGAGACAATGCGGAGAAAATACGCCCCGACGTTCCCCGCGTCGCCTTCATACCACGCCCAACCACTGCAATCAGCGCAATATCAGACTCCAGCTCCAGATCATCCGGCTCCACTGCACGGTGGATACCTGCGATCACCTTCTGTTCCTTCTCCTGGAATTCATCCTGATGTACAATGATCGTCATCGTATCAATCCCGGACGGCATGTGTTCGATGGAGACACCATTGTCCTCGAACACCTGCAAAACCTTCCGGCAAAAGCCGACCTCTGAATTCATCATTTCCTTTTCTACAGTTACAGAAGCAAAATCCTTCTTTCCCGTAACACCGGTAATGATAAATCTCGGCTTCTGGCAGGTGGCCTCAACGATCAGCGTCCCTTTATCCTCCGGTTTGTTCGTATTTCGGATGTTGATCGGGATTCCCGCTTTCTTTACAGGGAATATCGCCTCCTCGTGAAGCACTGTGGCTCCCATATAAGACAGTTCCCGAAGTTCCCGGTACGTGATCACGTCGATGGATCTTACGTTCGGGATAATTCTCGGATCAGCGATCAAGAAACCTGACACATCTGTCCAGTTCTCATAGATATCCGCCAGAATTGCTCTGGCAACAATGGAACCTGTAATGTCCGATCCGCCTCTGGAGAATGTCTTCACTTTCCCGTCAGGCAAAGCCCCGTAAAATCCCGGGATAACCGCATTCTGAACAACAGAAAGGCGCTCTGCCATGAGTTCGTTGGTAAGTTCCGGATCAAATTCGCCGTCTTCATCAAAGCGAATGACCTCTGCGGCATCAATGAATGGATATCCAAGATATTCCGCCATAATGATCCCGTTCAGATATTCTCCGCGGGAGGCCGCATAGTCTCTTCCGATCTTTTTGTAAAAATTCTCGCGGATCATGCGAAATTCCTCATCCAGAGACAATTCAAGATTAAGTCCTTCAATGATCTCATCATATCTTGCCTTGATCTGTCCTAATATTTCTTCAAAATCCTGTTCTCTGTCGTCATCCAGGATCGCCTGTCTATAACAACTGTACAGCATATCTGTGATCTTCGTATCATCCGGATATCTCTTTCCCGGCGCGGATGGAACTACATATCGTCTCGCGCTGTCATTGCGGATGATCGATCCCGCCTTGCGAAACTGTTCCGCGCTTGCCAGAGAACTTCCGCCAAACTTCACTACTTTTTTCATCTTCCCTCGTACTCCTGACCTTTTTCCGATTTCTCCCAGATCAATATTCTTCAACATTCCTAT
>CAZNXL010000225.1:0-2397 GCA_964577075.1 uncultured Dorea sp.
ATAAGGTAATTCATAAGCGTAGATTTCCCCACGTTCGGGCGTCCGATCAACGTTACAAATCCTGATTTATAATCCTTTTCCATCTTTTTCTCCTGAGTATTCATTTTAGGACATAGCAAAATTCAAAAATGTTACGCTGCCTGTTAAAAATTTGTTACATTGTCGAACACATCAAGGCTCTTTTCTATCTTGTCTTCCGCGCCAATAACGCATATCTGTCCTGCCTTAAGCACTGCCTCCGCCACGCGGTAAAGCGCCCGGATATCATCCTGTGTGGCATCTAATATCTGGTTTCTCTCCTCACGGATCATGTCGGCGCTGACTTTACTCATATACAGGTTCATAGATCGCTCACCCTTCGTTACAGGTGTCATTGGCTGATCAATATTACTCATCGTTCCGATAATATATTTGGTCATATCCCGCTCGCTCACAGTGAAATTCTTAAGATAATCCACAACGCCGTCATAAACCTCCAGCGTCCGCTTCAGGTGCGGATCGCGGTAAGATACGAAGTATCCTTCTCCGATCCGGTTAAAATTGCTCATACATCCGTAAGCTCCGCCCTTCACGCGGATATTCTGCCACAGATAATCATAGCTTAAGATAACCTTCAAAATCTGCAGAGCTCCGGTATAAGACGCCCCGTTGTCTATAAAATTCCCCGCCTTGGCCACATACTGTACCTTAGACGCGGTCCTGAACCCTTCATTTTTCTTTTCGCAGTGGATGATACATGACGTCTCTTCATATTCTCCTGTAAAAAGCTTCTCTTTTAATTCTCCGATCAATCTTTCCAGGCCGTCAAGCCCTTCTCTGGACGCAGTACAACTAAGCATCATTCTGTCCGCGCGGAACAATTGCCGGGCAAGCTTTTCAAGAATCTCTGTCAAGTGTTGTTTTTCTTCTTCAAAATGCTCTTCAATATACGCAACCGTCTCGTAAAATGCGATGCCGCTCGTCATATCTTTTAATTTTGCGGACGGAGATGCATAGGACAATGCGCGAAGCGCCGCTGTCTGGTGCCCCGCTGACTGGAATCTCATAAGCAGCCTTGACTTCAGCATTGAAAGAATCTCTTTCATCCGCTTAGTATCATCAAGCTTTGAAGCCGTCAGTATCTCTCCCATCATGGCAAATGCCACCGGGAGCTTCTCATACAAAGCCTTTCCTCTGATCTCAAAGGTAGACTTAAAGGCTTTCTCTCTTATATTTGTCACATCATTATAAAGTTCCAGAGAAGTTCCGATACCTCCTGTATGGACATTAATCTCATTAAAAAGCTCTCCATAGTCATAATTTTCCGTATCAATAATTCCCAGTACGGACTGAAGAATTCCCACATAAGGAAGAAGTTCTTCGCTTACAGAAGACATATCAAAAAGCACATCCACGTATCCGACGCCATTCGTCTCTATCTCATGGAAAATGACCGGTATCCCTGCCAACGTCAGTTCTTCATTCACGATCGGCTCAATCTCTCTGGAAATATCTTCCCGTCTTAATACCGGAATTTCCTCCAATGTCTCTTCGCTTTCCGGTTCAGACTGATATTCTTCCAACTGTCTCGTACGTCTGACAAGCTCAATAATCTCCTCGCCGCTCAGGGATGCTTTATACTCCTGAAGCTTTTCATCGAGCTGCGCATCCATCTTCGCTGTCCGTCCCTTTTCCGGCTTCACGATCACAATTGCGCCATGCTGATTGTCAAGAAGATACTTCTGGATCAAGTCCTCAAAATACCCTGTTCCCACCTGTTTTTTCAGAAAAGCAAAAGTATCCGGCGCTTCAAGATGGATGAACGGAGCCTCGTCATCGTACAACCAGCTGTCAAAAATCTGAAGTCCGTACATCAATCCCTTCGGATAATTCCCAAAATCAGCCTCCCGGTAACGGAATTCATGATAGTTGATCCCTGCTTCCAACGCCTTCTGATCTATTCCGTCCCTCACAATACCGGACAGAACATCTTCAATCACTTCTATAAACTCTTCCTTCTGCTCCTCATTGGCATTCCTGGCAATGACAGAAAATACGGGCTGATAGATTCCATTATCATAAGATCCCATAATATCTTTTCCGATGCCCGCATCCGTAAGCGCTTTCTTAAGCGGCGCTCCCGGCGCAGACAGAAGCGCATAATCCAGGATCTGGAACGCCAGATATAACTCTCTGTCCAGGCTGGTCCCAATCACCTTATTGTAAGAAAGATAGGTATTATCCTCTTCCGATTCATCACTTGCTATGGAATATGCAATGGTATTCTCCCGCATAGACGAAAATGGTTCCTGCAAACGGATCTCTGAATCAACATTCAAAATGTCAAATGCGCCGAGGTATTCTCTGTCAAGCCACTCAAGCTTTTCTCCAATATCCATAGCGCCATACAGATAAATA
>CAZNXL010000225.1:2407-3591 GCA_964577075.1 uncultured Dorea sp.
ACTGTTAGACGGATGATAGTATTTCCTGTGGAATTCAAGAAACTTCTCATAGGTAAGATCCGGGATCACTTCCGGATCCCCGCCGGATTCATTGGCATAAGAGGTGTCTGGAAATAGTGTATTTAGTACTACCCGGTCAAGCACGCCTTCCGGTGAAGAAAACGCTCCTTTCATCTCATTGTACACAACGCCGTTATAACTCAGCTTCTCCTCCGGATCATCCAGCTTATAGCTCCATCCTTCCTGCCTGAAGATCTCATCATGCTCATAAATATTCGGATAGAATACCGCATCCATATAGACATGCATCAGATTCTGAAAATCTTTATCGTTACAGCTTGCTACAGGATAGACCGTCTTGTCCGGATATGTCATAGCATTTAAAAATGTGTTGAGTGAACCCTTCACCAGCTCTACAAACGGATCTTTCGCCGGAAAGTTCTTTGACCCGCAAAGTACAGAATGCTCCAGGATATGCGGCGCTCCGGTACTGTCACCCGGCGGTGTGCGGAAACCGATACTGAACACCTTATTATTATCATCGTTTTCTATATAAACCACTCTCGCGCCGCTCTTTTTATGGCGCATCAGGTATCCCTTCGCCTTCACTCCTTTTAAGACTTCTTCCTTGATCAATTCATATTCTTTTATATCTCTGATTCCCATGCTTTCTTTGTTCCCCTTTCTGTACTCTCTTATTTTATACAATTTTCCCATTCTCTACAAGCAATAACGGAAACTTTCTTGCATAGGAAGTCGCCGCCACCCGTAAAACGGGTGGCGGCGACTCTTATTATAGAACTGATCCTTATTCTTCTGTTCCATACAGAGTAACAAGTTTCTTCAGATATGAATATCTGTCCATAGCCTCTGCCTCATTCTTAGCGAAGAGTTTTGCAGCTTTTTCCGGATTGCTTCTCTTCAGTGCATTGTAACGAACTTCTCCGTCAAGGAATGCCTGATATCCTTCCTCCTTAGGCTCCTTGCTGTCAAGTGTGAACTTGGCGCCTTCTGCTGCAGGATTGAATCTGAAGTTGTTCCAATATCCGCATTCCACTGCTAATGCTTCCTCAGTCTGAGCTTTGCTCATACCCTTCTTAATACCATGGTTGATACACGGAGCGTAAGCGATGATGAGTGATGGCCCCGGATAAGCCTCTGCCTCTGCGATTGCCTTTACGGTC